>CACZNK010000021.1 GCA_902782585.1 uncultured Ureaplasma sp.
ACCAGTTATTTGATTGAATCAAATTAAAAATCCCAAATTATTATCAAGCAATCCAAAATGAAAAAATGATTATTTAATCAAAATGAATGAATTTTATAAATTAAATAAAACATTCATTGATAAATGGATGAAAAAACACAAAACTAATACTTGAAAGATCAGAGAGCAAAAATTCGAGTGACAAGCTGGCAAGGATTGTAAAGATATTAAGCAAACAATAATTACTTTAAGGCAATCTGGAATTAGATGTAAACAATTTAAAAAATTTCCTACACTTGTTGCTATTGTCCAAACAACTTTAATTTTCGACTTTGTTAAAATGCAATGAAGACACTTGACACCACGTGAATGCGCTAGATTGCAAAGTTTTCCTGAAAGTTATAAACTGTACAATGAGATAAGTAAAGATAATAATAAATTTTATTCGTATAAACAATTAGGTAACTCACTAAACTTAAATGTTGTTAAGGCAGTAGAAGAGCAATTGTTAAATTATGAGTAAATATATACATATTATTGATAATGCAATTAGGGAAACTGAACAAATACACCCTTTTAATAATAAAAATAGACATGATTTGAATGACAAATCATTTTTTGCTAAAAAATTTCAAGATGATTGCAAATTAATAAGCGGAATTGTTGATATATCAAATGGTCAAAATAATTTGTTCGAGTTCCAAATGGGAGATGAAAAATACAATATTTTTCTTGAACATTGTGATGGAGGTGGTAGAGATATCTCCTTTGGTAAAACATCAAAGAAAATAGCAATTCCATACCATGTTAAAGCTTTTAAACAAATGGTTCAAAATAAGAAACATGTTCTTGTTGTTAATTTATACTTTACATTAAATGAAGATTTAACCATCAACAATAATAAATATGTATATTTGATTGTCTCTCCAAGTGAAATTTATTCATCACAAGGAGCTGCTGATATATTATTTGAACGAAAAAAGCCTTCATCATCAAGTAGATGAGTTGAATTAGATGAAATTTTAAAATGTTTGAATTCAAAAGAAACATTGTTAAACAAAAGAAACCGTAGAAATCAAGGAAATAATGTTTGGATTGTTCATCCTGACAATTTACAAGATTTTTTAAATTCAATAATATTTGATGAGTATAAAAATCAGATGGAATATTCATATTCTAGACTTCTTAGTCTAGTTTTCCAAACTGAAGAAAACAAAGAGCAACAAAAAAGAATTAATATCTCTAGACAAAATGTTCGTAAGAAACTTCTAACTAGATTTGATAAATGTCAGATATCATCATGCAATATAAGAGACGAACAATGCCTTATTGCTTCACATATTTTCGGTGTTGCTGAAATACTTAAAATGAGAATTCGTTTTGATAAAAAATTGAATATGATTCAAAACGTTAATAATGTATTGTTATTATGTTGCACACATGATAAATTATTTGACCGCCATTTAATTTCATTTAATGATAATGGAACTTTGTTAATTTCCAACTTAATCCACAAATTAGAACCATACAATTTAAAATCAAATTTTAAATATTTCGATTTTAATGAAGATATGTTATTTTATATCAAAAAACATAGAAATAAATTTTTTGAACTTGAAAGGATGAGATAACAAATGACATTATCAAAATTATTATCTCTATATAAACAAAATGATGTTGATGATTTTATTAAATCATTAAATATCAATAATTTAACCAGTAAAAACTTGTCATATGAAGAAATAAAACAAAATTGATCTTTTTTGGATAATAATAGTTCAAATAGTTCATCAATAAATAGTTTAAAAGATGGCGAAAAAGGACTGATTGAAAGAATTACAAATGCAATTGACGCTGTTATTGAAAAGTACAAAATACAACTGAATTTAAGTCCAAAAAATACGTCTGATGTAATTAAAAAAGCGTTTCCTGAATATTGAAAGTTAATTAATAACACCAATTCTATTACTAGTTTAAATGCAAATGATGCGAAGGATAAAGTTTTTTTAATAGTAAATGATGGTTCAAAATCAAATAAACCAACTTTTGACATTATTGATTTGGGTATTGGAATAAATGGTGAAAAATTTAAAACTACCGTTCTTTCTATTGCGAGGGGCAATAAATTCTCTAACGATAAAAATTATTTAATAGGCGCTTTTGGACAAGGAGGTTCAACATCCTTGCCTTTTGCTACATCTACAATAATTCTTTCTAAATATAGAGAAAAGTTTTTCTTTACAATCATTAAATACGTTGAATTGGCAGAATTTAGAATAGGTGGATATGTGTATTTAACACAAAACGATATGATTTTAGATTTAGAAAACGATATAGATGTTCATTCATGCGATGAATGAATTAAAAATTTTGTTATGTCAGATTCTGGTACATTTATTAGAATGATTGAAACTGATATTTCAAAAAAATATCGAGATAACGAAGTTACTAAACCAGGAATGCTCCTTTCATACATTGACACACAATTATTTAATGTTAAATTTCCAGTTAAAATAATCGATAATCGAAAAAATTACATTTCCAATAAAGCATCACAAAATAGGTATTCTTACGGTTCGTATTTACACTTACTATCTACTAAAAAGCATGTTAAAAAGCAATATTCCGGGAAAATTGCTATTGTGCATAATAACATTCCATACGAAATTGAATATTATGCAATACTACCAAAGGATGAAAATGAATGAGGAAAAGATAACAAATGTAAGCAGGTGTTTGAACAATACAATATATTTGGAGATCCGATAATATACACAGTTAATGGACAAACAATTAATTCAGAAAAATTTACTAAATTATCAAATGCAGGTCTTAATTTTTTAAAGTATAGACTTTTGGTTGTTATAAATCTAGATACTTTAGGTAAAGAAAAATTCAAATTCATTACAAGTAATAGGCAAGATATTAGATCTACCGATATAACTAAAGGTTTTTTGGATAAAATAATTCACGAATTATCTAATACAATTTTATTAAAGGAGTTGAACCAAAAAATTGGAGATATGATGATTTCAACTCCAATTGATCCGGAATTTCTGTCTGAATTAAAAAGCGAAATTAAAAATAAATTTATAAAATATCTTAAAAATTCTAAAGAAATACCATCGCATAGAAGTAAAAGCCATTATAATAGTGAATCTGATGAAGAAATTTTTTCTGATACTATAGAAAAATTAGAAATTACTTCACAAAAAAATATCTTTTTTAAAGATCAAAGTATTAATTTTATTTTAACTACAGGTGCACAAAAGCACATTAATTCATCTGCAAATATACACATGTATATTGACGATAAAACTTATTATGATTGCATCATTAATTGAATGAATGGACGAATTTCATACACTATTGATCCTGGAAAAATATTACCTAGCGAACATAAAGTTAAATTTTGTTATTTTAACAAAAATAATATTGTAAAAGAAAGTGATACAAAAACATTTAATGTAATTGATGAAAAAGCACCAAGCAATGTAAACAAAGAATATACAAAAGATTTAGATCTTGATGTTCAAAATATAAGTGGTGCAAATTTAATACTACAAGTAATGAAAAATGAAGAAAGCAAAAAACTTACTGTTTATCTTTGTTTAGATCATGAAATATTAAAAAATGATTTGTATCTACGCTATTCTGAAGATCAAATTAAGAAAATTCAACAAAAATTATATAAACCTCTAGTTTGGTTTGGACTGCTTCATGAAGAAAAATACAATAATATTGATTCTGATGATTCAAAAAATAAATTAATAGTCGATATTATTAAATCTATTATATTTACTTCAAATGAAAATATGGAACAATAGTTATTACCTCTTCCCTTCCTTAATCACTTGTTTACACAACTTTTGCTGTCACAAATTATCAATAGACAAATTAACTCTAACTTTATAACCACTATTCATCATAATTAGTGATGATTTTTTATCTATCTCTTTAGTATAAAGAATTCGTCTGGTATTAATAATCACTTCTTTATTAGTCTTGAATTCCTTAACTCTAATATAAACTGGATACTTAAAGATAAAATTATCTTTATTCTCCTCAATTTTAGCCTTCAAAACTTTTGACTTCTTAGTCTCTTGTTTTGGTTGTTCTTTAACTTTTTGTTTTTTCTTATCTTGTAAGTTCATATTCTACCTCCTGTTTAATCTCTCTAGCTTGTTCTTGTGAAATTCTATTTTCATTAAGTTTGTGATAAATA
>CACZNK010000022.1 GCA_902782585.1 uncultured Ureaplasma sp.
GAAGAAAATAAAAACATACTATGGGACATATAAAAATGATGAAGTAGCAGGAGTTGCATTGACTCAAAGTCAAAAAGATTATAAAAATTTTATAAACATAAATAATGAAAATAATTGAATAAAAGACTTTTATGAAGGTTACTATGAAGCGTTGTCATGGATTATGTTCATTATTGGTGCTGCTGAATTATTTCTTACTGTATTGCTTTTATTTCGATCTAAATTTTATAAAGTATTAGCTAAGAATGTCGCTGGTGTGTATATGCCTGGTATAGATAAATGAGAAACTTATTTCCGAATTATTTTCAATGCATTTAATGCAATTATAATATTAGTTGGTGAATTTATTATGTTTTTAAAAACACTTTGGACTTAATATCTAAATTAATGGTATAGATACTTTGCTCAAAATTTACTTCTTTTTTAACAAATAAATTTTAACTTTTTTTGTTGACCAATAAAGTTAATACCTTTATGACAACTTAACAAATGTCTTTATAGGTGAATTCATTCCAACATCAAAAATATTGAGTAATGTTAAAAAACCAACTTTTTTTTGCAACATTACTCGTTTTTCAGATGATTGAGAAACAAAACATAAATTCTAATTTGATGCAATAATAAAAATAAAAATGTAGAGTTCATACTCTACATTTATATTTAATACAACAACTTAACTATTTAATTCTGATTGATGGGCCCATTGTTGATGATATATAAATAGTTTCAATATATTCACCTTTAACTGTTGATGGCCTTTTTGAAGATATAAAGTTAATCAAGCTTTCAATATTTTCAACAATATCTTCATTCTTTGCTGATTTCTTACCAACAACCATATGAACATTTCCATATGTATCTGTCCTATAAGTTGTTTTACCACTTTTAAATTCTTTAATTGTACTTATTACTCTTGTAGTTACTGTACCTAATTTTGGATTAGGCATCAAACCTTTAGGACCTAGTATTTTACCTAGTTTTGCTAATTTAGGCATAAATTTTGGTGTTGTAATTAATACATCAAAATCTAATCATCCATCTTTGATCTCTGCTATTTTTTCATCCCCGCCAAAGAATTCTGCTCCTGCTTTTCTAGCTTCATCAGCTGAAATAGAATCATCGATTATAAGAATTCTTGATGTTTTACCATAATAATGAGGTAAAGCAATTGAACCTCTCAATTGTTGTTCAGCTTTTGTAGTATCAACATTTAACTTAATAGCAATATCGATTGATGAATCAAATTTTACAAATGATGTTTCTTTAGCTAATTTAACAGCATCAGCTATTGGATATATTTTTTTCTTATCAACTAATCATTTAGCTGATTTATATTTCTTACCAGCCATAATTAATTAGCTCCTTTATTAGCTTTTTCTGTTTTTTTAGGTGTTAAATCAACATCTTTAATTTTAATCCCCATTTGTTTTGCAGTACCTGCAATCATTCTAAGAGCCATTTCTTCATCATATGCATTTAAATCCGTCATCTTTTGTCTAGCAATTTCTAACGCTTGTTCCTTAGTAATAGTTGCTACTGTATCTGTTAATTGATTTTTGCCTGCTTTTTCAATTTTAGCAACACGTTTTAGTAAAACGCTTGCTGGTGTAGTTTTAATAATAAAAGTAAAACTTTTATCAGTGTATGCAGTAATAACACAAGGAACTACATCACCATTTCTTTCTTTTCTCGTTAAATCATTGAATTGTTTTGTAAATTCACCCATGTTAATACCAATTGAAGCTAATGCTGGTCCAGGTTTAGCTTGACCACCAATCAATTGTATCTTTGCAATACGTGCAATTTGTTTCTTTTTTGCAGCCACAAGTATATCCTCCTAATTAATATATTGAAAATATTCACCCTACGTGGTTTAACGTGATTTATCACTTCCACATGCTACAATCGTAAATAATACTTTGATAAAATCAAAGTTCCAATATTATATATTTAAATGACTATTTGTTATCTTTATCTTTTATGAATTTAAATTTTTCTTTCATTGTTGGACTATTGTGAGTTAATTTTCTAATAGTCATTCCTTGAATTTTATCATTAACATGTGTTAGTTGTTTTTCAGAACCCAATAAATTCTCTTTTATCTTATTTAAAGTATTAATTGTCTTATCAATTTCTTTAATCGCATCACCAAATCTTTTTCTAGCTTTAATATAGTTTCCATTATAATCTTCTTTTCATCTTTTTAGATTATCCTCAAAATTAGTTACATCAACATCTCTACTTTTATAAGCATTAAGTTGTTGCTTATAATTAATAGAACTTTTTGCTGCATTATTTAATAATGAAATTATTGATATAAAATAATTTGGTCTTACAACATACATTTTTTCATATCCTGAAAATGAAACATCAACAATTCCTAAATTGTATAAATCATTTTCCATTTCAAGTTCAGAAACTAAAACAGCATATTCACACTTCTTTTCTTTTCTATCCTTGTCAAGTTCTTTAAAAAAATGTTCGTTTTTCTGTTTAGTTTTTGTAACTTCATGTTGATTTTTCATTTCAAACATTATTGAAATAAATTCAGTACCATCATTAGCATAATTTCTAAATATAAAATCACCTTTTGAATGTGATTCACTACTTACTTCATTATCCTTTTCAAATTTTGCATCAGGAAAAGCGATTGGTTTTATTTTATTAAATTCGTTACAACAATACTGTTCAAGTTTTTCACCTAAAACTTTAATATTTAAACTAGTCTTATAATTTCTTAAATTTTCAATTTCATCTTTATAAATTTTTTCCTTTATAAGAAATTGTTTCTCTATTTCTTGCTTATCAGATGATAATTTGAAATTTTTTTCTTTTAATTCATTAAGTTGTTTAGAATTTTCTTCTTTTAAATTGCTAATGTCTTTTTGTTTCTTTAATTCAAATTCGATTTCTAAATTATTTTTCTCATTTAATAATTTGTTATATTTCATTTCCTCATTATTAAGTTTAAGTTTATAGTCATTTTCAATATCTTTTTTAAGAATATTAATCTTTTCAGAAACTTCTCTTTCTTTAATTTGATTTAGTAAATCATTATAATTGCTCTCATCAATTTGAAATAAAGCGCCACATTTTGGACATTTAATTTCTTTTTTATTACTCATTGTATTACCCCTTAAATAAATTGACTTTTTTTCATATATGTATATTAATGTTATAATATAGCAGAATGATCTTAACAAGTAAATTCAAAGGTAAAACAGTTTTAGTAAAACAGATTAACTTTAAAGATCCTTATATTTCCCATAAATTAGAAAATATTGGGCTAGTTCCGGGTGTAATAATTAAAATTTTTGATTACAACCGTAATGAAAAACTTCTACATATTGATATTTACAATGTTGAGTATGTTCTTAGAGTAGAGGATTGTAAATATATAGATGTTGAAGAAAAAAAGTAATCACTTTAGCAAACTAACAAATGATGTAAATGATGTTTCTGCTAAAAATAATAAAGAAACATATTTATTAATTGGTGCACCAAATGTTGGCAAATCAACATTCTTTAATAAAGTAAGTACAGGAACTGCTGAAGTTTCTAATTTTGATCGTTTAACTGTAAATGCTAATTATGGCCAAATCAAAAAAAATAAATTGAAAACAATTTTTGATTTACCTGGAATTTATAATTTATCACACCCAATTGATGAAGAAAATATAGTTGCTGATTTTCTAATAAAACAAAAATTCAATAAAATTATTAATGTTATTGGTGTTCAATCTATCCAACGTGATTTGATTTTAACCATCCAGTCAATAGAAACTGGTTTAATGTCAACATTAGTCATTAATATGATCGATGAAATGAATCAAAAGTTAGATGTTAAAAAATTATCAAAGTCATTAGGTAATATCAATATTGTTTTAACTCAAGCTAATAAGAATAAAGGTATTAATATAGCTGTTGATAACATAATCAATAATCAAAATATTTCTCCTAATGTTATTAAATATAGCAAAGTAATTGAAGATTGTATTAAACAAATTTCAAAGTTATTACCTAAAACTAACCTTTCTAAACGTTTCTTATCTTTAATGATATTAGAAAATAATCAAAGAATTATTAATTATTTAAAAGAACAAATAGGTAATCAATATAAAAATATTCAAGCAATAATTAATAAATATAAAAGTGTTAATTTTGTTGAATTACTAAGAACAGAAAGAATTAAGTTTGTTAATCTATTATTAAACAAATGTTTAGAATCAAATAATAAGATAAATAATTCTTTTAATAAAAACGAATTATCTAGGAAAATAGACAAGGTTATTTTAAATGGTTGAATTGGAATTCCATCGATTATATTTTTGTTGCTGGTTATATATTATTTATCATTTGGTCCATATGCTGGTGGTACACTTCAAACACTATTTTATGATGATTTCTTAATTAAAATAGTTAATAATAAATGATTAACTAAATTGTTCAGTATAATGTTTCATCCTGAAACTAATATAGTTGGTGAATGGGCAATAAAACTATTTATTGAAGGTATATTTAATGGATTATTTGTTATTATTTCATTTTGTATTCCAATAATAATACTGTTTTCATTAATCAATTTAATCCAACAAATTGGTATTATGTCAAGAATTTCTATTCTTCTTGATCAAGCATTTAATAAATTTGGTTTAAGTGGTAGAAGTGTTGTTAATTTATTAACTGGATTTGGTTGTAATGTAACTTCGATATTAATGACAAGAAGTACAAATTCAAGAAAAGAAAGAATAATTTCTTTATTAATTGCTCCTTTTGTTTCATGTAGTTCAAGAACAATTGTTTTTTCAACTATTTGCTCAATAATATTTGGCATTTCATTAGGTTGATTATATGTAGTATTCTTACTATTTATGAGTGGGGTTATTGCCTTATTAATTGGTTTAATGTTTTCTAAAACAATGTTTAGAAAATCTAAATCATTCTTTTTGGTAGAACTTGTTAATTGAAGAAAACCTGATTTTGTTGTTATTTTTAAAAGTGTAATCTTACAACTTAAAAGTTTTGTTTTTAAAGCTGCCACATTTATTTTAATTGCTAACTTTATTATTTGATTATTTACTCATATCGGTCCAAGCGGAATATTACATCGCGATCAAATAGATATCTCATTATTTGGATATGCAGCACATGGATTAAATTATCTAATGTATCCATTTGGTGGATTTAGTCAACATGGATATATCGGTAATAATGACGGGTGAAAAATAACTTTGTCATTAATAACAGCATTCCCCGCTAAAGAAATTGCATTAGGTAATATTTCAACATTATTTACTAACCAAGATAGCTTTAAAATATTTGCTTCACAAAATATGTCAATAGCAATTTCATATATGACAATA
>CACZNK010000023.1 GCA_902782585.1 uncultured Ureaplasma sp.
CAAAAACATTATTCTTATTTAGTAAGAAGAATAATTTTAATATTGTTTCATGAAATGGTGGAGATGCTGATAATTGTATTCCTAAAAATTCCTCATTATTTCTACAATTACTACCTAATCAAGTGTCAAATCTTAAAAAAGTTTTTAAAACTCAATTAGATATTGAAAAAAACATTTGTCAAGGTAATGATAATGATGCAACAGTAAAGATTAGTCTTGCTGACAAGCAATCAAAAATTGCTTTGTCTTTTGAAGAATCATTAAAAATAGTAAAAATGATTGCACTAATACCTAATGGTTTATTCACTTATTGTAAAAGGGGTAAATGTATGTTTAATTCATCAAATTTAGGTATTATTTCAATTACAAATAATAAACTTGAAATTCATATTCTTGTAAGAAGTTTATTAGATGCAGATGCAACGCAAATTATTGATCAGATGGCTGAATATTTTAAATTATTTGACATTAAAAGTAATGAAATTAAAATTAATTACAATGATTGTTTTGCATGGTTAGTATTAAATCCTAGTAAATCAACATTGATTCAAACATGAAGAAAAAATTTTATAAAAGTATATAAAAAAGAACCATTAATTATGCCAACACCTGGTGGTCTTGAAATTGCTAGCATTATCAAGAAATCACCTATTCTTGAAGTAAATTCTTTGTCATGCGGTCCAAAAATTTCTAATCCACATACAGTAAATGAAAATTGTTTTGTTCCATCAATTAATAAAATTTGAACAATTCTTTTAAATACATTAAAAGACATAAAATAATCATTGCAATTTTAAAATTATTTATTTTTCAAAGTAACATATAATTTAATAATGAATTAGCACTTTAATGGTGAGAGTGCTAATTTTTTGTTATAATATCATAGTAATGAGGAAAAAATATGGAATTTAACTTTAACCCAGCAGAAGATGAAAAAGATGTATTAAATAAATATGGACGAAATCTCAACCAAGAGGTAAAAGATAATAAAATTGATCCAATTATTGGTCGAGATGAGGAAATTAGAAGAGTAATTGAGATTATTTCACGAAAAACAAAAAATAATCCTGTATTAATAGGTGAACCTGGTGTTGGTAAAACAGCAATAGTTGAAGGTTTGGTTCAAAGAATTATTAATAATGATGTACCAAGTAACTTAAAAGATAAGGTTATATACGAAATATCATTACCAAGCATTATTGCTGGTGCAAGTTTTCAAGGTCAATTTGAACAAAGATTAAATAGCATTATAAAAGCTGTAAAAGAATCTAATGGTAAGATTATTCTTTTTATTGATGAAATTCATATGTTAATTGGTACTGGTAAAACAAGTGGTGGATCATCAATGGATGCTGCTAATATTTTAAAACCAATGATGGCACGAGGCGAAATGAAAATTATTGGTGCTACTACATTAAATGAATATCGTGAATATATTGAAAAAGATTCAGCATTAGAAAGAAGAATGCAAAAAGTTTATGTTAAAGAACCAACAAAAGAAGAGGCTTTAACTATTATTAGAGGATTAAAACAAAAATGAGAAATTTTTCATAAGGTTAAAATTCATGATTCAGCATTGGTTTCAGCAGTGAATTTATCTGATCGTTATATTAATGATCATTATCTTCCAGATAAGGCTATTGATTTAATTGATGAAGCAGCCGCTAAAGTAAAAACCCAAATGTATTCTGTTCCTTCTGATTTGGATGAGGTAAATCATCAAATAGTTTATCTTGAAACTGAAAAAGCTGCTTTAATGAATGAAAATGATGCTAAATCTAAAAAAGCATTAGAAGAAACCGAACAAAAATTGAAAAATCTAAAGAAAAAACAAAAAACATTGAATGATGAATGACAAAAGCAAAAAGTTGAGCATGATTCATTAAATAATTTAAAAAAAGAAGTTGAAGAAAGCAAACAAAAAATTGACCGATATCAAATTGAAGGTGAATTTGTTAAAGCTAGTGAATTACTTTATTCAACTATTCCTAATTTGCAAAAACAAATTACTAATTTAGAATCAAAAATTAATAATGACCCTAAAAATATGATTCATGACTCAGTTACTGCTAATGATGTATCTGAAGTAATTTCAAAAGCTACTGGTATTCCATTAGAAAAACTAATTGAATCAGATAAAACAAAGTTATTAAATCTTGAGAATGAATTAAAGATGAGAGTTAAAGGACAAGATGAAGCTGTTAAAATTGTTAGTGATGTTGTTTTAAGAAGTCGTGCTGGTATTAATGATCCAAATCGCCCAATTGGTTCATTTTTATTTATTGGTCCTACTGGTGTTGGAAAGACCGAATTAGCAAAATCATTAGCTAGTGCACTATTTGATAGTGAAAAAGCTATTGTTAGATTTGATATGAGTGAATTTATGGAAAAACATTCTGTATCAAAATTAGTTGGTGCGCCTCCTGGTTATGTAGGTTATGAACAAGCTGGAGCATTAACTGAAGCAATAAGACGTAAGCCATATTCTGTAATTTTATTAGATGAAATCGAAAAGGCTCACCCAGATGTATTAAATTTGTTTTTACAAGTTTTAGATGATGGTCAATTGAGAGATTCACAAGGTCGAGAAGTTAATTTTAAAAACACAATAATTATTATGACCTCAAATTTAGGAAGTGAACTTGTTGGTAAAAAAGATAAACAAAAAATCATTGAAGAACTTACTCATTTTTTAAAGAAAGAATTTATTAATAGAATTGATGAGATTGTTTTATTTAATAGACTTAATACCACTGAAATCTCAAAAATTATTGAAAAAATTCTTAATGATTTATCAATGAGATTAGATAATCAAGATATCAATGTAGTATTTGATAAATCTATATACAAATATATTCAAGATAATGCATATGATCCAGTATTTGGTGCTAGACCAATTAAACGATTTATTCAAAAAGAAATTGAAAACTTAATTGCCAAATCTATTGTTGATAATAAAGTTAAAAAAGATAAAAACTACATTATTAATCTAAAAAACAAAAAATTAGAAATTCATGAAATCAAACCAAACTAAAGATATATAATTAAATTAGTATTTAATGCTTACATTAAATATTTAACAAAATAATTGGAGCGGTTATGTCAGATATAGATTGAGATACTGTTTCAATGTTAAGTCAAAATGTATTGCAAAGAAAAACAAAGTTAAAAAGAATTAAAACTTGGTGGTAATAAAAAAAGTAAATAGGAATCAAATGTTAAATAATGTTAAAATAATTGGTTTAAATGGTGCTAAGCAAGTAGCTAAAGATATAGCTAAAAAGTTAAAACTTAAATTTGCAAATGTAACTGTATCACATTTTGCAGATGGTGAAATTTTAGTTCGTCCAGAAGAACCTGTACGAAACCAGAGAATATTTGTAATTCAATCATTAATAAAACCAGTTAATGAATCATTAATGGAATTATTAATTTGTTTAGATTCATTAAAAAGATCATCTGCTAAAGAAATTGTAGTTTTGCTTTGTTACTATGCATATGCTCGTCAAGATCGTAAATCAATTGGACGTGAACCAATTACTGCAAAGTTAATTGCTAATTTAATTCAAGCGGCAGGAGCTGATAAAGCGATTGCTCTTGATATTCATAGCGAACAAATTCAAGGCTTCTTTGAAATTCCATTTGATAATTTAACTGTTTTGAATCTTACAATTAACCATGCTATTCAAAATTTAAAACATGAAAATATATGTTTTGTTTCACCTGATTATGGTGGTGTAAAAAGAGCAAGAAAATATGCTAAATTATTTGATTGTAATTTAGCTATTTTGGATAAAAGACGTCCAAAACCAAATGAAGCTGAAATTTTAAATATTCTTGGTGATGTTAAAAATAAAGATTGTTTAATTGTTGATGATATGATTGATACTGCTGGAACTATTTGTCAAGCGAGTCAAACTGTTAAAAAAGCTGGAGCTAAATCTGTAAGTATTGTAGCTACTCATGCTTTATTATCTGGAGATGCTAAACAAAAAATTACTAATTGTTTCAAAAATAAATATATTGACCGTGTTATTGTAACTAATACTATCCCATTAGCATATGAATTTAAAGATAAACATGTAACAGTTATTGATATTAGTGATTATGTCGCTGGTGTTGTAAAAGTTATTTTTTCAAATAACTTATCATTATCTAGATATGCCCACAATTGATTCAAAAAATCAAAATGTAAATAAACCTAAAATTCAACAAGTTATTGTTGTTGAAGGTAAAACAGATACAAATCATTTAAAAAAACTATTTAATGTTGATACTATTGAAACTAATGGTTCAGCATTAAATATTTTAACTTTAAATTTAATTAAACAAGCAGCAAAATCAAAAGGAGTAATTTTATTTCTTGACCCTGATCATGCAGGTAATTTAATTAGAAAGAAAATTGCTCAACATTTAGATAAATTTGATGAAGCTTTTATTGTTAAAGATTCATGAAAAAATAAAAAGATTGGAGTAAATGAAGCTTCTGATAAAGAAATAATAGATGCATTAAAAAATGTTATAAAGTACTCAAAACAAGATAAACAAACTATAACTTATCAAGAATATAACAAACTAAACATTAATAGCTATAACAAGAGAAGTAGAATATGTAGGATGTATAACATTCCATATTGTAATAATAAGCAATTATTAAAAAGACTTAACATGTTAAGAATTACTTATAAAGATTTAAAGGAAAAATTTAATGCAAAAGAATAAACCTTTAGCTGATTTAATAAGACCAAAATCAATCCATGATATAGCTGGACAAAAACATTTATTATCAAATAATTCATTAATTACAAAAATGATTGAGAATAAAAAGATTTATTCTTTAATTTTTTATGGACCTCCTGGAATTGGTAAGACAACTATGGCATTAGCAATGTGTAATGATTTACAAATTCCACATACTATATTTGAATGTGGTATTGATTCAAAACAAAAATTATTAGAATTAATTCATTTAGCTAAACAATCTGATAATTATGTAATTGTTTGCGAAGAAATTCATCGTCTCAATAAAGATAAACAAGATATCTTATTACCATATATTGAAAAAGGTATAGTCAATATTTTTTGTACAACTACTGAAAATCCATATTTTGTTATTAATCCAGCCATAAGAAGTCGTTGTCAAATATTAGAACTTAAACCACTACAAGATTCTGACATGTATGCATATCTAAAAAAACTAATAGATAAAAAACAAATTCAATTGTTAATTTCTGATGAATTATTAAAAAAATTAACAAAATATACGAACGGTGATTTTAGATCAACTATTAATTTAGTTGATTTACTTGTTAACTTATATAGTGGTAAAAAAATTACTAATGAAATTTTAATGCAAGTAATTCAAAATAAATTTATTATTGCAAGTTGTTATGGTGACGCTCATTTTGATTTATTATCAGCATTTCATAAATCATTAAGAGGAAGTGATCCTGATGCAGCTATATATTATTTAGCTCAATTATTAGTTCAGGGTGATTTTAAAGCACTTAATCGTAGATTAATTGCATGTGTCTATGAAGATATAGGTTTGGCGAATCCACAATTATGTAATCGTGTAGTTTCAGGAATTCAAGCTGCAGAGATTGTTGGATTTCCAGAAAACAAACAAATATATGCTAATTTAGTTATTGAGATTAGTTTATCACCTAAATCAAATTCAGCAATTAATGCAATAAGCAAAGCTTTAGAAGATGTTGAATCTGGAAAGATATATCCAATACCAAATCATATTAAAGACAATAACTATAAATCATCAATAAAATTAGGCCATAAAGGGTATAAATATCCTCATGATTATGGTGGTTATGTTAAGCAACAATATTTACCAAATGAATTAAAAAACAAAAAATACTATAAATCACTAAAAAATGGTGTAGAAGAAAAATTAAATTCTTGACTAAAACTATTTTTTGTAAAAAAATAGTTATGTATTATAATAATGGAAATATAAGAGGAACTTTATGGGAAAAGAATTAAGTGATATTGCTTATGATATTGCATTAAAGCAATTTGGAAAGAAAACATTTTCTTTTAAAGAATTATGAACAAAAGTTGTATCAGTAAATAGAATTAAAAAAGCTGAAGCTGAAGAATTAATTGGTGAATTTTATGCTGAAATTATGCAAGACCCAAGATTTAGATATTGTGCAAACAATACTTGGAAATTAGTAGATTTCATGAGTGTTGAAGAAATTAAAAATACTGAAAATTTATTATACAACAACAATTTTACTAATGATGTATATGAAGAAGGTTATGAACAAGTTAAAAAACCTAATAATGACAATGAAGAAGAATTAAGTGAAAGTCAAAATGTAAAAACTGAAGAAGGAATTGCTGCTGAATTTGGATTTGATGATGAAATTGAAGAAGCATACAATGATATGAATAAACAAATTAAACAAAATGATGAGGAGAATGAAGAATAGTTATGAGTTCAAAATTAGTGAATATGAATGAAGTGCTTAAAAAAGCAGTAGCTGGTAAATATGCAGTTATTCATTTAAATATTAACAACCTTTTATGGATTAAAGCTGCACTTACAGCTGCACAACAAAATAATGCTCCAATTATTTTAGGTGTTAGTGAATCTGCTGTTAAATGAATGTGTGGTTATAAGAATGTTGTTGATATGGTAAATAATTCTATTAATGCTTTAAATATTACAGTTCCAGTAGCTTTACATTTAGACCATGGAACATATGAAGGAGCATTAAAAGCAATTGATGCAGGATTCTCATCAGTAATGTTCGATGGTAGCAAATATAAATTTGAGGAAAATTTAAAATTATTAGGTGATGTTTTAAATAAAGCTCATGCTAAAAATATGTCAGTTGAAGCTGAAGTTGGTGCAATTGGTGGTAGTGAAGATGGAACAGTAAGTAATGGTGAATTAGCTGATGTTGAAGAATGTAAAAAAATGAGTACTACTGGTATTTCATGTTTAGCTGCAGGAATTGGAAACATTCATGGAATTTATCCTGAGAATTGAAAAGGATTAAATTTTGATCGTTTAACTGAGATTGCTAATGTAACAAATCATATTCCATTAGTATTACATGGCGGTTCTGGTATCCCTGAAGATATGATTAAAAAAGCAATTACTAACGGTGTTGCTAAAATTAATGTTAATACTGAATGCCAGTTATCATTTGCAGCAGCTATGCGAAAATATATTGAAGATAAAGAAGATTTGAATCTTGATAAGAAAGGTTTTGATCCTCGTAAATTATTAAAACCAGGTGAGCAAGCAATAATTGATACCATCAAACAAAAGATGGAATTATTTGGTTCAATTAATAAAGCAAAATAAATTATCTTTTGATTTTATTTATTCTTCTTGTTGTTCCAATTGCATTAACTGGACAAACTAATTGACATAAATGACAACCAATACACTTTTTAGCATTGTATATTAATTTTCCATTATTAAATTGTATTGCTTGTGCCCCACCATCATAACATGATAAATAGCAACGGCCACATTTAATACACTTATTTAAATTAAAACTTGGGTAAACAATTGTTGAACGGTTAAGTTTTTCGGGAGTAACTACATTTTTAATAGCTAAACCAACTAATTGATTTAAGTTTTTATAATTGTGAGTTTTCATAAAAATTTTTAATCCATCAATTAAATCGTCAATAATTCTATATCCATATTGCATAACTGATGTACATACTTGAACATTTCTACATCCTAAACTTATAAATTCCAAAGCATCTCGTCATGTTTCAACTCCACCTATTCCACTAATTTGTATACCTTTTAATTCATTACATCTCGCAAGTTCAGCAATAAATTTTAAAGCAATTGGTTTAACTGCTTTACCAGATAATCCTGAAGCTGCTGATTTTCCATCAACATTTGGATTAGGACACATTTGTTCTAAATCAATACTACTAATTGAACTAATTGTATTTATAGTTGAAATAGCATTTGCTCCAGCTTTTTTGACTGCAATAGCAAGCGGTGACATAATACCAACATTTGGTGATAATTTAACGATTAGAGGTAATTTTGTACCTTTTAATGCAGCTTTAGTAAAACTTACAGCTAATTTAATATTTGCAGAAATTGCACTACCCATATTAGCAATTGTCATTTGTGGGCAAGAAAAATTACATTCAATCATATCGCATCCAGTTTTAGAAAATAATTTTGCTAATTTAGTTCATTCAGCTTCATTACTTCCCATAATTGAAGCAATAATTATTTTTTTAGGAAATTCTTTTTTTAATTTTCTAATTATTTCTAAATTTTCTTTAAGTGATCTTTCAGAAAGTTGTTCTAGATTTTGAAATGAAATAAAAGTATTATCATTTTTATTAGTTGTAAATCTAGGTGAAGTTTCATTTATGTTATGTAAACACACTGTTTTCATAACTACTCCACCCCAACCTAATTTTAATGCTTTTCTACACATTTCATAATTTGTTGATACAGCTGAAGAAGCAAGGAAGAATGGATTTTCACATTTTTTATTTAAAAATTTAATTGAAATATCAATATTTTTAGCATTAACATAATTATATTCATAGTTCTTTATTAATTTTTGAATATCTACTTTATTATGTGTATTAATGCATTTTGATTGGCAATAACCTTTGCATTTTAAACATTTGTTTTTATCAATATATTTACCAGCACCAATTGGATTATTAAAATAAAGTGATCTTAAAAATTTAGATGGTTTAAATTTATTTGGACATGCTTCATCACAAACAGAATCATGACATAACAAACATTTTCTAACTAAAATCTCAAATGTATTTGAACTTAATGATTTATCTAATTTAATGTTTTTCATATATAGTCATTATAAAATATAATTTTTTATATAATATTTAAGCAAAGTCAGCAAATTAATATTAATTATCTCTAGTTAGTGAGAAATTCTGCTATAAGTAAGAATGCTGAAATTCTGAACATACTAACACTAAATAAATGATTAAGAATTAATTAAACTTTGTTTAAATATTTTATTTTAATATTAAAAGGAAATTATGTCAAGATATACAGGAAGTATAAATCGTAAATCACGTCGTTTACACTTTTCAATTTTAGAAAACAATAAAGAGTTTTTAAAAGGTAAAAAAAGAGAATATGCGCCAGGTCAACACGGTGTATCAAATAACAAATTGTCAGGTTACGGTCAACAACAAGCTGAAAAACAGAAATTAGCTTATATGTATGGATTAAATAATCGTCAATTTCAACGAATCTTCAAAGTAGCAAAGAAAATGAAAGGTTCTACATCATTAAATTTGTTAATTGCTTTAGAATCTCGTTTGGATAATTTAGTTTATCGTATGAACTTTGCGCCTACAAGAAGAGCTGCACGTCAATTAGTTAACCATGGTCACGTTCTTGTTAATAATAAAAAGTGTGATATCCCATCAATTATTATTCAAGTTGGTGACACAATCACAATTAAAGAAAAATCAAGAACATTACCAATTGTTAAAGCATCTATTGAAAATGCTACATTGGGATTTGTAAAAGTTGATAAAACAATATTTTCTGGTAAATATGTAAGATTCCCAGAAAGACAAGAGTTAAATCATGACATCAATGAAACATATGTAGTTGAGTGGTTTAGTCGAATTGTTAAATAGTAAATTATTTTATTCTACATATTATATTGTCTAACTTTATAAATAAAAATATGAACAATAAATGTGTGTTCATATTTAATTTTATGGTGGAGCGCAAGGGACTTGAACCCCTGACCTCCTGCTTGTAAGGCAGATGCTC
>CACZNK010000024.1 GCA_902782585.1 uncultured Ureaplasma sp.
AATCCAGAATTTGTTGATAAAAAGCAAATTAACTTATTTAAAAAATATGGGGTTAATCGCATATCATTAGGTGTACAATCAACTAATGAATTAATTAATAAAAAATTCAATCGTAAACATAGTTTAATCGATGTTACTAATGCAATAAAACTACTAAGAATAAATAAAATCATCAACATAAATTTAGATTTTATTTATGGATATGAATTAATGAAATTAAAAGATATCAAAAATGATATTAATTTCGTTATTAATAACAAAATACCTCACGTTTCTTTCTATAGTTTAGAAATAAATAACAATTCAATTTTAGCTAAACAAAACTATAAAAATGATGAACTTAAGATTGAAAAACACTTTGCTTATATTATTAAACAAATGAAAGTTAATAAATTTATTAGATACGAAGTAAGTAATTGATGTGTTAATAAAAAATTCCAATGCAAACATAACATTTGTTATTGGAATACTAATGACTGAAAAGCTATTGGTCTGGGTGCATATGGATTAGAAAATATGAATTATTACCATTTTAATGGTAATACAAACAAATTGCAAAAAATTATTAAACATTACAATCTGCATGAATATTATTTTCACGTTCTAATGATGGGGTTAAGATTAATAAATGGCCTCAATTTAAAAAATCCATTACATGCAAAAGCATTTAACTATTTCAAAGCTAAAATTGATCCAAATTTAATATCAATTAAAAATCATCAAATAAAAGCAAATAATATTAATCAAATTGATGAAATTCTTATTTCTTTAATTTAAAAATATTACTGGCTGGTCATATTCATGCTATTACCATCTTCATAATTTATTTTGATTTAATTGTTCTCTAGAAAATTTTTCTAATAAAATTTTTTTATTTTAACAAACTTGTCAATTTTCGATCCATCTATATTTAATTCATTTAAAAATTTGCTTTTTTTAAAAAAAAATATTTGGTATTTCTTTAGCAATTTTAACTTTTCTTTTATTTGATAAAATTCAAAATATTACTACCTAACTTAAACAAAGAATATAATACACAAATAGCAAATTTCTATAATTATAACCATTATGAAATTTAAAATAATTTCAATTTTAAATACTATATTAATTTTTTTAACTTCTGTTTCAACGAGTTGTAAGTCAACAAATAATCAATTAACTACTATTATTGATAATGTTGCACTGAATTTTAATGCTCCAAGCATTAATCTTGGAAAAGTTAATTCTATTAATCAAGCTAAAACCATGTTTACAAATGAACTATTAAATTCTGATAAATCTAAATTAAATGAAATTTTATTCGATCTATTTAATTTTTTAGCTAAAGATGGATTCTGTATAAATTATGATGATTATTCTAATAAATCACTTCAAATTTTACCTAATGATATTAATTTTATTAGCTTGTACAATGATAAAAAATGTGTAATGAACACTCAATATGATTACAAATTTATAACAGATCATGATTCAAACAATTTTATGTTCATATTTAAAGGATTTTTAAATATTCAAATGGTTGAAGAATTATTTAAAGATAATATTAATTTAAAAAAAGGTGACACGATTCAATTTTTCTATGATATTGAATCATGAATAAAAGTTGATATCGGTGCTATACAAATTAACAATGATTTTATTGTCCAAATGCAATATTCGTATACTAAACCAAATAATGTTAATTGATGTATTGGTTTAATAAAATTAATGCCATGAAGTGGCGATTATTATCCAGATTTATCAATTAACAATATGTCTGATGTAAATTTTACATCTGATAAACATCACATTTTTAGATGTGAATTAAATAGTTAAACCATATAATTTTTAATTACAGCTTAATTATAAACTTTATGTAAATATATAATATATACACTATGAAAAATAACAATATTAAAACTGTATGTTGAGATGCTAATACTGCTGTAGGAAATATAGCTTATTCATTTAGTGAACTTGCTATCATTTACCCAATTACACCATCATCTTCAATTGCTGAATACATTGATGAACAATCAACTCATGGAAAACTTAACTTATTTAATAATAAAGTCCAAGTAACAGAAATGCAAAATGAAAAAGGTGCAGTTGGAGCATTGCATGGTAGTTTACAAACTGGTAGTGTATCCAATACTTTCACTTCAAGTCAAGGATTACTACTAATGATTCCTAATATGTATAAAATAGCGGGTGAATTATTACCTTGTGTTATCCATGTAACTGCTAGGGTCGTAGCAACACATGCTTTATCAATATATGGTGAACAATCAGATGTTATGGCATGTAGACAAACAGGATTTTGCATGCTAGCATCAAATAACCCACAAGAAGCACAAGATTTGGGAATGATTGCTCATATAGCAACATTTAAAACATCAATTCCATTCTTACATTTCTATGATGGTTTTAGAACATCCCATGAAATTAACAAAATTAAATTAATTGATGAAAGTATAATGAAAAAAATGCTTCCTATTAATGAAATTAATAATTTCAAAAATAGAGCATTATCAAATATTAATCCACGTCAAGTTGGAACTGCTGAAAACTCAGATATTTATTTTCAACACCGTGAAGCTAGCAACATTTACTATGAAACAGCATATAACAAGATTGTTAAAGTAATGAA
>CACZNK010000025.1 GCA_902782585.1 uncultured Ureaplasma sp.
TGCTGAAACTAATTATGAAAATAAAATTGATCGTGATGCTCTTTTATCAATGCTACAACCAAGACTTGAAATTGCTAAACAATTATTATCAAATGAAGGATTATTTTTTTGTAGCATAGATGATAGAAATTATGCCTATGTGAAAGTTCTTTGTGATACCATATTCGGTTGTAATAAATTTGTAAACACAATAATATGACAACGTCATAGTGGTGGGGGATTGACAAAAAAATAATTACAGGTCATGATTATGTATTGGTTTATAGAATGGATAAAGCAACAATGCTTTATGCAAAGCAAGAAATTAATAAAAATAAAATAGTAATTATAGATGGTAAAGAATACTATTTTGATGCACATCCTTTGAAAAAAGAATTTGGGAACAAAAGAATACCTTCCGGATTAGAAAGATACCTTGTTTTTGAAGAACTATCAAAAAATGAACAGAATAAATATAAAAATTCAAAATTTTATGTAATTAAAGAATATAAAAACACTGGAAAACGCATTATTTATCCTTATCGTAGAGCTGATATCAAAAAAATGTACTCAATAAATGGATGCGAATCTGGGGAGGGAATTGAAAATTTAATAGAATTAGGTTTTAAAAAAGAAGATTTTGATTTCCCAAAACCTGTTAAATTAATGAAAACTTTAATTTTTTCTAATTGTAAAAAAGATTCAATAATTCTTGATTTTTTTGCTGGAAGTGGAACAACAGGTCAAGCAGTTTTAGAATTAAATAAAGAAGATGGTGGAAATAGAAAATTTATTTTGTGTGTTAATGGTAGTGGTAATAGCGATCAGATTTGTAAAGAGCGTCTAAGAAGAGTAATAACTGGCAAAACAAGTGATGGTAAATCAAACTTCCCATGAATTAAAAATAATAAACCATTAGGTTCTTCACTAGGTATATACAATATTGAAGAAGCTTCAATATATACAGATGCTAATTGCTTAATTGACAAAATAAATGAACTAGATTATGATTTACCAAAATTTAGGACTGAGTTGAAAAAAATTGAATGAGTTTGTGATAACTTTAAAGTTTGTACAAAACACTTAAAAGAAAAATAATATGTTAGAAAAAGTTAAATTTATTCAAGAAACTAAAGTTGATGAATTATTAAACCTTGAACTTGTTGAAGGCGAAAAAGAATATTTTTTAAAAGCTCCTACTGGAAGTGGTAAAACATATATGCAAGGATATTTAATTTCACAATTGATTAAAAAATATCCAAAATGTAAAATCATTTATCAAAGTCTATCTAAAGGTGATTTGACTCAACAAAGTGCTGACAATATTATTAAGTACGATTTTGAAAACATAAAACCATATATTCTTTCAACTGATAGATCTGAACAAGAAAGTATTTCAATTCCAACAGATTATAATGTTTATTTTTTACCAAGAGATTTAAATAAAAATAAGGGACTATTGGAAATTCCTTTAAAAGATTTTTTAGAATATAAAACAAAAAATGATACTAAATTTCTAATAATTGATGAATGTCATGAAGCTCATAAAAATATTGAAAAATACTATGATGAATTTGATAGAATATATGGTTTTAGTGCCACACCTACTATTAATCAATTAAAAACAGGAAGATATGTTGAGTTAAGTGATGATGAATGTGTTGATGAGGAAATAATTAAAAAGAAAAAATTTATTCATATTGATGATCCAATTTTTCCTGATAATGATGATAATCAATATATTAAAGAATGATTAATTAAAAAAGTTAATCAATCAATAAATGATTTTAAAGAAATAAAAAATAATTATAAAGGTAGTGGAATTAACCCTGCTCTAATTATTCAAATATCTAATAAATTTCAAGGACAACAAGAAAAAGAAATTATTACAAATATTCTAAATAAAAATGGATTGCTTTGATATTATAGAGATCAAAAAGGTTTTATTTCTTCTGATAAGATTAATGAATTAAAAGGTGCAAGTAGAGAAAAAGCATGAAATTATGTTAAAAGTAATTCATCAAATATAGATGTTATTATTTTTAAATTAGCTATTAATACTGGTGTTGATATTCCTCGAGCATGTTATTTATTACAAATAAGAAAAACTCAAAGCGAAACATTAGATGAGCAAGTAATTGGAAGAATAAGACGAAATCCACTTTTAAAAGATTGAGATGATATTGATCCTAAATTTAAAACTAACTTACTAACTGCATATATAAATGGTGTTGAACAACAAGAAACTCGAAAAGTTGAATATGTAAAAAGAATTAAGAATATTGAAATTCAAACAACAATTTTGAAAGATAAAAAACCACTAAGTTTCAAAAATATTAACAAGAGTGAATTTAAAAAATATGAAGGTGAATTAAAAAACATTTTTAAATTGAAAGAAAATTGAGATTGTATAGATGGAAAAATTAAAAATAATTACAAAAATATAACTAAAAATGAATGAATCGAACTTTGCTTGAATATTGATATATTGAATAGTAAACCATTTATAAATAATTATTCAAATAATGTTGGGATTTCAAGTAGTGTAGGACTACAAGAACTAACTTTTTATAGAATAGACCCATATGAAACTATTATTGATAATTGAAATTGAAAAAAATGTGATAATGAAAATAATCATATTTATACATTTGAATCTATTGCTGAAAAAGAAGTTGCTGATAGATTAAAAAATTTGAACCTTACATTATGAGGTAAAAATTGATTTAATGGTTCAAAAATTTCATTTGAATATTTTTTAAGGCAAAAAGGAAATTATTTAATTTCCAAACAATACCCAGATTTCTTTGTAATTAAAAATAATAAAAAATATTTGATAGAAGTTAAAAGTTTTGATGGTAAAAACCAAGCATCAATTGAATATCAAGATTACTTCAATAAAGTGGAATCTATAAAAAAAGTTTATGATGAAATTGCTCAAATTACAAATCAAATAATGGTTGTAATAGTAAAACAAAAAGATAAAACTTGAGTCTCATATGTATATGAAAAAGACAAACAACCTACTACATATACAAATAGGAATTTGTATGATTTTTTAAAATAGCATAAACATTTGTCAAATTAATATTTATTTTTTATAAAAATTAATTTATAATCATATATGAAAGTCGTCATACATTGACCTCCTTTCTTGGGCTTTTAGCCCCTTTCTGTTATTAAATGAAAAATAAACGCTGAAATGTTTATTTCACTAAAGAATTCAAATATAACTATTACAAAGATGTTGATAAAAATAAGCGACGTCCATTGTTTGTTTGAAAAAGTTATTTGCCAACAATAAAGAATCACTGATTATGTTTTTATTGTTCATCAAAATTTGATAAAAATAATAAAGAATTATGTATTTTAATCGATAAGAATAAGAATAAAGGTTTTTCTAAAAACACATATATTTGATTACATAAACCTATTATTTTCTTTAGATTTGATTTCATAATTTTTAGAAAAGACAACAATAAAAGACCACAATGTAACATTATTGATAAAACTCTTAAAGATGAAATTAGAACAAAAATATGAGAAATTTATTCTTGAAGTTTTAAATAATAAAATTATTTATTTACTTCTTTATAAATCTTTTTAAGTTTTATTACAAAATGATTAATACCAGATCGAGTAATCTTTGTATTATATACTTTTTTATATATATCTGACAATTCAGTAATACTTGATGTTGGGTATTCTAAACGTAATTTGCAAAAATTCTTAAATTTATCTTTTTGTTTTTTATAAATTTTAGAACTTATGATTAATTTAATCATTTCTATTTGAGTATCACAAGCTTTAGTTGATTTAGATATATTGGATATATCTAAATTATTTAATCGGTGTAACTGATTATTAAAATCTCTTGAAATAATTGTATCTTCCAATAATGACATATTTTCAATAGCATTAATATGTTTTAAGAAATCAGAAACCTCAGTTGATCGTTTCAAATAAAGCACACTATTATATTTTCTTTTTAATAAAATTGGTGAAAGTTTTCAACTGATTAATATTTCTTGAACTAAACGTAAAAATCTACCATTTGTACTCCTAATCTCCATATGATAAAATGATTTAGAAATATCACTAATGCTTCCTCCACTTAAAAAAGCACCAATAACATATGCACTTTTTTGTAATTCTGATTTGCAGAACATAATATTTTTATCATCTAAAACTTTTAAATCATTGATGATTTGTTCAAATTTTCCTTGATTAATAGTTAATCGATAAACACGGTTTTTATTGAAATTGTTAATTTCAGTATATGATAAATGATGATTTATTTTAGTAAGTTTATTAATGCAATTTGTAATAAACCTAATTATGAATGAAAAATTAGATTCAATATAATATTCAATTTTAGATTCAGACAATGAAATTTTCATTCGATTAGTTAAAAAAGATGAAAGAATCATTCTTATAGATTCTATACTATATTTCTTATTACAAATTTCTTGTTTAATTGAAGAACTAAATGTTGGCATTATTTTCAACTATTTAAATATTTAATGATATTTAATGCAGCAATTGTGCCATCACTAACTGCAGTGGTGATTTGTTTAAATTGATTATTTGTTACATCACCAATTGCATAAATCCCTGGAATATTAGTTTCCATTTTTTGATTATGAATTACATAACCACTTTGATCAAGTAATTTTGTATTTAATAAATATTTAGTTGCAGGAATTGATCCAATATAGTTAAAAATATATGAACATGGGATTGTTTGTTGTTCATTATTATTCAAATTTTTAATAATTACCCCACTTACTTTAGTTCCATCGCCTAAAACTGTATCAACTAATGAATTGAAAACCACATTAATATTATCTATTTGTTCTAATAAGTTAATATCAAAATCTTTTACATGAAATTGGTCGTTTCTAACTATTAAATTAACTTGTTTACAAATTTTAGATAAATAAATTGCATTAGATAATGCAGAATCACTATCGCCAACAACAATAACATCTTGATCCTTTGCTAAAGCACCATCGCATATTGCACAACAACTTATACCTTTGTTTTCGTATTTATCTGCATCATTTGCATCTAATTTATTTTCAATTCTTCCACTAGCAATAATTAAAGCTTTACAATATCTTGTAGTTCCATCAGTTGTATACACAACATGATAATTTAAATATTGATCAATTTGTGAAACTTCACCAAACAATGAAATAGCACCTGTTTCTTGTGCTTGTTCATACATATTTAATGCTAAATCAGCTCCAGAAATTTGTTTATAACCAGGATAATTATTTATAAAAGGAATATTAACTAATTTACCACCTGGAATGTTTTTTTCAATATAAGCAACTTTATATCCTGCATTGCTTAAATAAATGCAAGCAGCAAATGAACTTGGACCAGCACCAATAATTATGACATCAAATGTGTTAGAATCACACATCATCTTATGTTGTAAAGCCATATCTATACCTTAATTTCAATTATTTACCTTTAATAATCTTTTCAGATTCAATATATTCAGGTGATGATTTAATAATTTTATAGAATGCATCTGGATTCAATCCTGCTCTACCAATTAAAAATCCATCAACGCTTCTAACTTTCAAGATTTCAGCAGCATTGTTTTCATCTACACTGCCACCATATAAAATATGAATATTTTTAGCTGTTGATTCATCATATATGCTTGCAACTATATTACGAATCATATCAATATTCTTACTAATTTCTTCATTTGTTGCTGGTGTTTTACCAATAGCCCAAATTGGTTCATAAGCAATAATTACATTTTTTATTTGTTCAGGTGAAATATCCTTTAAATCATTTAATAATTGTTTTGAAAGCACCTTTTGAGTTAAATTACCACTTTTTTCTTCTGCTGTTTCGCCAACACAAAGAATTGGAATCATTTGGTTATTTGTTAGAGCTTTAATTGTTTCATTAATATCAATTTCTTTTAAATTAAAAATTGTTCTAGTTTCATAATGACCAACAATTGAGTAATTAATATTATATTCATGAACTTGGTCATATGATATACAACCAGTATATGATCCTTTTTGTTTATAATAAACATTTTGAGCTACTGTTAATATTCCTTTTTTAGCCCTACAAACAACTGGTAATAAACTAATTGCAGTAGGAGCAACACCTATAATAACATTACCCATTATTTTTAAAGTTTTATCTTTAGCAATTAATTTATTAAATTTTTTAAAGTATGCATCAATATCATCAAGCTTATTATTCATTTTTCAATTGGCAATAAAAATTTTATTGTTATATTTAGATAATAATTGACTAATTAGTTGTTTTTTAGATATCTTTTTTTGTTTTTGAATTTGATTTTCCATAAATATTACTTTTATTAAATTATATTTAATACTCATTAAAAATGTTCAACATATTTTAATCTTTAACTAAACAAACAAATGTTTTACGTTGTTTAATTTAATTACTTACTCTTTTAAGTTACTAGCTTTAACTAAGTTATAAATTCTATTTTCAAGTTTATGCACTCTTTGATTAAAATTAGTAACTTTAATATTTAAATTTAGTAGATTCATCTTATTTATCCCTAAATTTTTAAATCGTGATGGTTTCCTAGATTTTCCTAGTTTTCTTATATCACCGGTTTTTCTTTTAGACTTAATTATTTGCACATCAACATTTTTACCAATAAGTTTTATTTTTGTATTTATTATTAATGTTCATTATTTTGATTTTAATAATTTTAGAATTTTTATTTATCTCATATTATTATAAAGCTCATTAAACTATATAGAATGAAAAAACTCAAAAAAACAAATAATTAAAAATTATTTTTTACAAAAAACAAAAACCAAAATCATAGCAATAATACAACATATTGTAAAAAATGATAAGCAAACAATTGAAATTAATTTCTTTGTTCCAAGTTTATTAATTTTTCTTTGCTTATTATTTTTTATTTCCATAAAAATTTTCCTTTATAAATTCAAATAATGTATTAATCATTATTGGAATTGG
Source organism: uncultured Ureaplasma sp. (assembly GCA_902782585.1). Taxonomy (GTDB): domain Bacteria; phylum Bacillota_I; class Bacilli_A; order Mycoplasmatales; family Mycoplasmoidaceae; genus Malacoplasma_A. Next base: position 6,979 of record CACZNK010000025.1, read on the forward strand.
ATATGATTTACCTCTTGCCTTGAATTCACTTGTTCCAGCAATATCTAAATGAATAAAATCAACCCCATTTGTAAATTCTTTTAAAAAACATGCTGCAGATATTGATGAACCATTTGGTTTTTCAACAGAATTAATTAAATCAGCTAATAATGAGTTCTTTAAAGAATCACTAAAGTATTGATGAAATGGCAAATTTCATACATACTCACCAGTTGCTTTAGCAGCTTTATTAAATAAATCAATATTAGCTAAATTTGTAGATCAAAAACCAGTATATAAATCACCTAATGCAATAATGATCGCCCCAGTTAATGTAGCAATAGTTGTAACTGATTTAACACCTAAATCTTTAATAGCATATGTAATTCCATCAGCTAAGATTAATCTACCTTCAGCATCAGCATTAGTGATTTCTACTGTCTTTTTAGAATATGAAATAATTACATCACCTACTTTAGTACAATTGTCACCAATTTCATTCACTGCTAAAGGCATTACTACTGCTAAATTTGGCTTCATTTTGTTTAGACAAAATGCATACATAACTCCAGCGGCAATAGCAGCACCTGACATATCATATTGCATACCGACTAAATGATTAGTTGGTTTTAAATTAATACCTCCAGTATCAAATGTAATACCTTTACCAATAATTGCAAATTTTGGTTTTGAATTTTTAAATTTAATTGAAACTAATTTAGGTTCATGTTTTTGATTTGAAGCATTACCAACAGAAAGAATTAAACCCATTCGTTTTTTGACTAAATCTGATTTATTTAAAACTTTAATATCAAGTAAATTATTAAAAGGTTTAAAAGTTTTTTTAATCATTTCAGCAAACGTAGTAGGATTCATATAATTGTTTGGCATTAATTGCATTTTTCTTGCAAAATTATTAGCTTCAACCATTACTTTTGAAACCTTTAGTAATTTTTGATACTCATTGTTGATAATAAAATTAACATTAATTTCATTATTTTTAGATGTTTTTAAATTGAATGGTAAATTATTGAAGTATTCACAATTACACAAAACACATGTAATTACTGCTTGATGAAAATTATTTGGAATAATTGATAAAAAACTATTTAAATCAACATTAAAACTTTTATTAATTTTTCCAAATAAACCACGAATCATTCAATTAAATTGTCGAAAACAAAAATGTTTTGGATTTAAATAAAAAACAATTTTTTGATCTTGTAAAGAATATGAGTATTGTTGACTAATTTTAGTTAATTTAGTTGCAACCAAAGTTAATTTATTATTTAATTTACCATTTACCAAATACATAATATAAATATTCTATATAAAATGACAGTATGATTAAAAATTTATTAAACTATTATCAATAACCATTAACTATATCATCTGTAGTTAATTCTATTTCTTGCAAGAAATATAATAATGTCATTTAGATTTTTGTTTCAAGTATATATTATTATGCACATAGTCATGATATAAGTAATGATAGAATTTGTTCTTATATTCAATCTATATGGTCTACTTTCAAATTTATAAATAATTTAAGTTTGAAATTAAAATTATCACTTACATATATATGCTAATTGATTATAATACTTATCATGAATATAGGTTCAATATTTTCATTAAAACAAAAATTAATAAACTTAATATTTACTATAAAATTGCAAAAATATAAAAGAATGTAAATCATTATAATTTAAGTAATTTTGAATGATTAGTATCAATTATTCATAGTTAATTAATTGTCAATTAATACCTGAATAAAAATCCTTACATTTTATCACAATAATTCATAAATATCATGAAATCTTAATTAATTAAATTCATCAAAAAATCCGTTTGGTATAAATTGGATATATTTTGTTAAATTTGTCTTTGATAATTTACTAAAAGTTTCAAAGTCAACATTCAGATATATTTCAATAGATTGATTACTTAGTGTTGGTGCGCTAATAAAATGGAATTCAAGTGGTAAAATATTAACTATTTTTCCTAAAATATTTTCTAAATCAATTACATTTATGGTCTTATAATTTCCATTTTCCAATTGTTTATTTAATGCATCAAGCAATTCTCATCTTTGTTTGCTAAATGATGCTTTTCATAAATTTTCACTAAACTTTAATGAAATAATATCTTCATTGATTTTATCTATCCTATAACACTTAATTTTTACTGGTTCAAAAGATATATTTGAAATACGAGGAAAAATAATTCCTGCTTCGCCAATTTTATGATTGTTTAAGACCTCAAATTTATCTAATAATTTTAAATCCAATTCTTTATCAGAAAACAAAAATTGTTTTTTAGCTATTTTCATATGTTTTTTAAGAATAGGTGATAAATAGAATATTAAATTCCTCATAACATTAGCAATAATATTTAGAAAATTAAATAATTTAATTTTGTATTCATTATTTTTATCATTACAATTTATACTTTTACTTTGTTTATATAATTCTCATGGTTTAGTTATTTCAACATATTTGTTAGCCAATGAACTCAAAGAAATAATTTGATTGATTAATTGATTAAATTCAAAATTATCAATATATAATTTATCCAAATTTTGTTTTAAATATTTAATATCATTAATCAATGTTTTATCATATACATCAAGAGTTTTAGTATTAATTTTTGGAATAACCCCTTGATTATATTTGTTAATCATTCCTAATGATCTTAAAAATAAATTTCCAATATTATTAACAAGATCAGAATTATAAGTTTCTATAAATAAATCTTTTGAGAATATCCCATCACTTGAAATAGGAATATTTTTCAATAAATAATATCTTAATACATCTGAGCCATATCTATAAACATATTCTACTGGATCAACTACATTACCTAATGATTTAGACATCTTACCTTCTTTAGTAATAATTCAACCATGAGAAATAATTTTAGATGGTTGTTTTAAATTCAAACATTTTAATAAAATTGGTCAATAAATACCATGGAAACGTGTAATTTCTTTACCTACAAGATGAATTTTAACAGATTCATCATTATCTCAAAATTCTTTATAAAGATGATCATCTTTTCCTAGATATCCTAAACCAGTTAAATATGACATTAGAGCATCAATCCACACATAAAGAATATGATTTTTATTTTCAACAGTATGTACACCCCAATCAAATGTAGTTCTTGTTATTGATAAATCTTCAAGACCTGGAGTGATGAAATTATTCATAATTTCATCTATTCTTTCATTAGGAATAATAAAATTAGGATTTTGTTTATAAAAATTAATTAATCAATTTTGAAACTTTGAAATTTCTAAAAAATATGAAGATTCAGACTTTTCAACTAATTTATGACCAACTTTACAATATAATTGATGATCATCATGCTCAACGGCTGCTGATCTAGTGTAATTTTCTTCACATTGTACACAATATAAACCTTTTCACTCACCCAAATGTACAAACTTATCTTTATATAATTGACTAAATACATTTTTCACAGCTAAACAATGTTCTAGATTAGTTGTTCTAATAAACGCATCAAAATGAATATCTAAAAGTTCTCATAAATGTTTAAATTCTTGATAGATGCTATCTACATACTCTTGAGGTTTTTTATTCTCTTTTGCTGCTTTTTCAGCAATTTTTTGACCATGTTCATCCATTCCAGATAAAAAAATAGCATCATAACCTATTTTTTTCTTAAAACTTACAAAAGTATCACCAATTATGGTAGTAAATGCATGACCAATATGAGGTTTTCCTGAACCATAATATATAGGTGTTGTAACTACAAATTTCTTTTTCATTCCAATTATTATATTTAATAGTTAAGTGTTAAATTAAAGTATACATTAATTTATTAGATGACTTTTTAGACTTAAATCTAAGTTTATTAGCAATAACTCCAATGGATAAAATCATACATTGATAGTAATGATAATGAATAACAAAGAATAATTCGAATTAAGAAATATACAACTTGATGTTGTAATAAAAAATTCAAAATACTTATCTTGTCAAATGTAAATAATAATAGTGCAAATATAAGTGTGTGTCCTAGAAATATTGAATAACTTCTACGATTGTAGTTAGAGATAATAGAATTAAATTTTATTTTTACAATAATATTTAAAGCTTTAGAAATCCATTTCAAAAATACAATAAAGAACCATTTGATATTACTAATATGAATAGCGAAATAAATCCAACTAAAGAGATAATCGGCATTGTTTGCAAATTCAATTCTTTAAAATAATGTTGAAACACCCAACATATGTAAAGAATGAATATCCAATAATGATTAAAAATCAATATACAGCAATATTATGTTAGAAAGAAGTTAAAATCATTATGATTAATATTAATGGCATTATTTTAATATAGAATGTTTGTGAACTTATCATAAAACATTTTTAAA
>CACZNK010000026.1 GCA_902782585.1 uncultured Ureaplasma sp.
TAATGATTTAGTGATAAATCATTAAATGTTTTTTATAAAATCTAATAAAGTTTTAGGATTTTTCTGTTTTAATAAAAAACTTCCAGAAACATAGACATCAACATATTTCGAAGTTAATTTTATAACATTAAAATTTACACCGCCATCTAATACAATACTAAGATTTAGATTTTTTTCTTTTTTAATTTGATTAATCAATTTTAAATTTTTTAATGTTTGATCTTTTAAAAATTCTTGACCACCAAATCCTGGTTCCACACCCATGATTACTACAAAATCACATTTCTTAATTAAAGATGTATATTTTAAAACATTCGTATATGGCTTGAATGCAACGCCGCATTTATGACCACTCCTTCTAATTTTTTTAAGCAACATTATTCCTTTTAATTTACAAATTGGTTCAACTTGAAAAGATAAATTATTAAATGGATAAAGAATAAATTGATTAAACCATCTTCATGGTTTATTTACCATAAAATGTACACTTACATTAAAATTTCTTAAATAAAGCTCTTTTAATCATTCTGTACCATATGCAATATTAGGAACATTTTTACCATCCATAACATCATAATGGATGTTTTTGATACCAACATTGTAAATACAATCTAATTGCTGTTTAAAATGTTTTTCGTTTTTTGAATCAAAAGCCAATAATGAAGCTTCAAGATTTTGATTCTTAGACATATCTAAATAGAAATTACTTAACTTTTCGACCAACAAAATAATTAATTGCGGCATTTAAATCTTTATCAGGACACATAAAAGCTACTGTGTCACCAATATTCAAATTTGTCCCAGGGTTAATTGGAAATTTTAATCTACCATTTTGGACCACATAAAGAATATTGACATTGTATGAATTTCTAACATTTAATCTCTTAATTTGACATGTTGTACATATTGGATTTGAAACTATAACTTTAGTTCAACTCAATCCATTTGATAAGCTATATACACTTTCGCTGAAATTATATAAAGCATGCAATGCAACAAGTTTTGCAGCCTCTTGGACTGGCAATGATACGTGTTTTACACCTAATGTTTTTAACACACGTGCATGAATTTCATTAATAGCACGAGCCATTATTACACCTTGCGCCCCTAATTGAATTAAATTAGCACATGTAGTAATTGAATCTTCGATATTGTTAAGACCTACAATAACACATTTGGCTTTAGTAATATTTAGTTCTTTCAATTTATCTATGTTAGTTGTATCAGCACAAACAGCATATGAACATTTTTTTACAACTCTATCAATGGCTTCTTTATTCTTATCAATAGCAACAATATTAACCCCAGACTTGTTCAAATATTCCACTATTGTTGAACCATATAGTCCACAACCTAAAACAAAGAATTCTTTCTTCAACATACACGTATATTATAATAAATAGATTAAATTAAAGACTCAACATATGTCAAAAACCGTTGATTATAGAGTAAAGTTTAGAAAAATTAGACATGTTATCAAAAATATTGTCTTTGGGAAAAATATTTTTCAAATTTTCTTCCGTGTTTATTTATTTGTCATAATGTTGGGTGCTGTTCTTTTATACACAAATCTAACACATAAATCATGAGATATTCCTAATACTATTTCATTAGGAACACATAAATACACATTTTGAAATGCATTATTTATTGCATGTAGTGCTTTTACTAATACTGGTCTTACATGTTTTAATATAAGTGATTTCTATAACTTTTGAGGTCAATTTATAATATTCACACTAATTTGATTGGGTGGAATTGGAATCATTTCACTATTTTATGTTTTCTGAAACTTATTTAGAAAAAGTGATAACCTTAAACTAAACCATATTATTTTATTACAATCAGAACGTGGCACCACAAAATTAAATGATACTTTTAGATCTATACGATTTAGTATTGTTTTTATTATGTGTATTCAAATCTTTTTTGGTTTTATTTTTTCACTTTGATTGTATTGAATGCCAGTTCATTATCAAGATTTTGATTATATTGGTGAGACAAATATAAAAATATCATATGATGTATCTGAATATATTAATGCTCACGGAAATTATAGTGTTGCTATTTGACAAGGTATGTTTTGTTCATTTACATCAATGAATAATGCAGGATTTGATATATTCGAGCAAAATATTTCTATAGCAGCATTTAGAAATGATTGGAATATAATTTTTCAATTAATTACAATAATTGAAATTATTATTGGTGGTATTGGTTACCCATTAATGTTTGATATTTATGAAAAAATTAGATTGAAAAGATTAAATATTACTCATAGATTTACACTATTTAGTAAAGTTTGTCTAATATCATATTTTGCTATTTTAATTATTGGATTAATTTTTGCATATGGTTTTGAATTTGGTGCACCAAACACTAGCTCTATTTGATCTGAAAGTATGTATTGACCTAATGGTGTAAGCATTACAGGAATTCATAATGATGATATTATTAATCATAAATATTGAGGTAATCATGAGTTGTTAAACAAATGCTGAGCAATTTTTTATAACACAGTGTCTACAAGAAGTGCTGGTATAACTACTATTGATCAAGGTTTGTTTACAATGGGAACACAAATAATTTATATTTTAATGATGTTCATTGGTGGCTCACCTTCATCAACTGCTGGTGGTATTAGAACAACAACTTTTGTAGTTTTATTAGCTGCTATTATCTCTGCAGTAAGGGGAAGATCTAACACATCTATATTTAAACGAAATATTCCAAGAATTACAGTAATTAAATCATTCTTAATATTCTTTTTTGGAGTTCTTCTAATTGCTATTTCAACTTTAGTTATCATGTATACACGTACTGTTGAATCTCCAAATGTAGGAATTTCTGAATATTCTAATTTTGATTATTTATCTTGCTTATATGAGGTTGCATCAGCATTTGGTACCGTTGGATTTACAATGGGAATTACTGCTGTTGCTTCACCTATTGGATTATTTATATTAGTTTTATGTATGTTTGTTGGTCAATTAGGTGTAAGCAACACATTACTATTATGAGTAAAGAAAATACCATTTTCACGTGATATTAATTATGTTGAAGAAGATATTAGGATAGGTTAACTATGGAAGAGAAAAAGATAGGTAAAATTGTAGTTATATCAGGTCCCAGTGGTGTTGGTAAGAAAACAGTATGAACACCAATTATAAATGAACTTAAATTTAACTTGTCTTTTAGTGTTTCTATGACTACACGACCAAAACGTAAAGGTGAAATAAATGGTAAAGATTATTTTTTTGTTACTAAACGACAATTTACTGAAGCAGTTGCTACACATAAATTACTTGAGTATGCAGAATTTGCAAACAATTATTATGGAACACCTAAAAAATATGTTGACCATGTTCGATCAAAAGGTAAAAATGTACTTTTAGAGATTGAACCAAAAGGTGGATTACAAGTAATTAATATTTGTAAAAAAAATAAAGATGCAAATATTTTAACCATTTTTATTGCTCCTCCAAGCTTAAAAGAATTGGAAAAAAGATTAATTAATAGAAGTAGTGAATCAAAGAAAGTTATAAAACAACGTATTGAACAAGCAAAATGAGAAATCAAACAAAAAAAACACTATCAATATGTTATTATCAACAAACCTGGGCAACAAGAAAAAGCTACTAAAAAATTATTTGATATATTATCAAAGAATTTAATGTAAATGAAAAAAATATCTTTTTTTAATTTTACACTTAATGATTTAGAAAATTTTTGCATTAAAAATGGTGCAAAAAAATTTAATGCTAAGCAAATTTATGATTGAGTTTATAAAAAACATGTTGTCTCTTTTGATGATATGACAAATATTTCTAAACCGACAATTAAAATGTTAAAAAAGAAATTATCTTTAGATTTATTAACTATTGAAAGAATACAAATAGACAAAAAAGACAAAACAACAAAATTTTTATTTAAATTAGAAGATGGGCATTACATCGAATCAGTATTGATGTTTTTTAATTGAGGTACAAGTATTTGCATCTCATCAGAGATTGGTTGTCCAATGGGGTGTAAATTTTGCGCAAGCGGACAATTAAAAATAGTTAGAAAATTAAAACCATTTGAATTCGTTCTTCAATATTATGTAATCAATGAATATTTATTGAAGCATGAAAATATCAAAGTAAATAATATTGTTATTATGGGTGTGGGGGAACCATTTGACAACTATGATAATCTAATTAATGCACTAAAAATTATCAATAATCCTTATGGTATTGAAATTGGATCAAGACATATAACTGTGTCAACTTGTGGTATTGTTCCTAAAATCTTACAATTTGCAAATGACCAACCACAAATTAATCTTGCTATCTCATTACATGCACCAACTGATGAAATTAGAAACAAGATTATGCCAATTAATAAATCATATCCACTAAAAGTTTTATTATCATCTATTGACAAATATATTTATAAAACAAATCGTAGAGTTGGTTTTGAATACATCATGATTGATGGATTAAATGATACAAAAGAATGTTTAAATCAATTAATAAAAATAGCAAAAAATCGCTTGTGTTTTATTAACTTGATTGCTTATAATGATATTAAAAAAACAACATTTAAAAAAAGCAAAAAAATTAACCAATTTAAATATCTATTAAACAAAAATAATATAATGACTACATTAAGATTAGAACGTGGTAGTAACATTGATGCTGCGTGTGGACAATTAAGAGCTAAATATGAAAAGCAAATTTAAATACTTATATTCAATATCATCTGACAAAGGAATAAAAAAGACCAATGAAGATAGTGCTTGAATTGGTTTTAACAAATCAAATCAATGTCTCGCTATTATTTGTGATGGTATTGGTAGTGAAAGACATAGTGATTTAGCATCAAATTTAGTTGTTGAAGTTTTTAAAAATAAATTCTTAAGAAAAACTTGTATTTATTGACCGAAAGCTTGATTCAAAAATAATTTGTACTTTGTTGCAAAAAAATTAAATATTTTATATAAAACCAAAAATAAACATATTGGTACTACAATTGTTCTATGTTTAATTTCTAATAAAAATGTTTACACATTTAATATCGGTGATTCGCGTTTATATCATTTTTCAATGGATCAATATAAATGGTTAATGAAAACCAAAGATCATAATGTCTTTAATTTTTTATCAGATCATCATGCACCTAAACTAAGTTTTAAAAGACACCAAAACAATCTATTATCTTTAACAAATTTTATTGATTCAGCTGATTTAAAACACCAACACATTAAATACAACTATGTAAAATTTAATATTGCATATAATGATATTATCTTTTTATGCAGTGATGGTCTATACAATTTTATTGATTTCTCTTGTTTAAATGAGTCGATTGCTAATTGCGGTATTCGAAGATTTGATAAAGTTGTACCTACAATTATTCAAAAAGCAATAACCAATCATTCAAATGATAATATATCAGGTATAGTTATCCAATTAAATAAATTGATTAAATAATGAAACTTGTTGATGAATGTATAGTTGAATTAAAAGCTGGTAATGGTGGTAATGGAATCATAGCCTGAAGACGTGAGGCACACAACCCATATGGTGGTCCATATGGTGGAGATGGTGGAGATGGTGGTAATATCATTGTCATTGGTGATCATAATATTGATAATTTACTACATCTAAAAAATCATAAAAGAATTTCTGCACAAAATGGTGAAAATGGTGGTTCAAAATTAGCAAATGGAAAAAATGGTAAAGATAATATCATTCATGTTCCATTAGGAACAATTATATTTGATCAATCCACCAGTAATATAATTGCAGAAATTCTAAAACATGGTGAAACTAAAATAATTTGTCATGGTGGAAAAGGTGGCCATGGTAATGGTTGATTCGCTAACTCACAAAATAAAATTCCAAATCTTTATGAGAATGGTGATATTGGAGAATTATTAAAAGCTAAATTGGTTATCAAATATATATCAGATGTTGGCTTAATTGGACTTCCAAATGCCGGAAAGTCAACATTGATTAGTGCAATCACTTCATCTAAACCTAAAATAGCAAATTATGAATTTACAACATTAAATCCAGTTTTAGGTGTTTGCAAATATAAGAATGAGAAAATGATTATATCAGATATTCCTGGGTTAATATCTGGTGCATCTGAAGGTAAAGGACTGGGATATGAGTTTTTGAAGCATGTAGAAAGATGTAGTATATTGGTTCATTTAATTTCATTAAATGTTAATGATGGTGAAGATATTAAAAAATCATATCAAACAATTGAAACTGAATTAAAAAAATATAATAGTGAATTATTAAATAAACCAATTTTAATAGTTGCTAATAAGATTGACTGTGAAAATGCTAATTTGCAATTAAATATACTAAGAAATATTATTGATAGTAAAGATCTAATTGTTATAAGCGCTAAAAACAAAACCAACATTAATGAACTAATTAATAAAATTTACAATATTTACACCAAAATAAAAACTCAACAAAATAAGCCCAAAAATAAAAAACAAATAAAAGTAATTGAACTTAAAAAACAAATTGATCTTAAAGATGAAATAACAATTACTCAAATAGATGAACATACTTGAGATGTTAAATCAAAGTATTTAAAATATTGATCAAATCGAATTCCTTTAAAAACAAATGATAATATAATAAGATTTAATCAGAAGATTAAAAATTTAGATATTGAAAATAAAATTAAAAAAAGCGGTGGAGTAAAAGGCGACACATTATTAATTTATGGAAATGAAATGGTAATAGATTAAAAATGAAAACTTATATTAAATATTTGCAAAATTGAATTAGTAAACAAATTAAAATAGCTAAAAAAGATGGCATAGTTATTGGTATATCTGGGGGAGTTGATTCAGCATGTTGTTTAGCATTATGCAAACAAATTAAAAAAATTAAAATTTATCCATATTATTTTTATTTCAAAAAAAATAATGAGGAACTAAAATACATTTATGATTTACAAAAATCATTTGAAATAAAAATCAATAAAATAAATTTATCAAAAATCTTTAAAGAAATTAATCATTCGATAATTATTAAAAATAAACTTTCATTAAATAATTTGAAAGTAAGATTACATTCTATTTGTTTATATGGTATTGCACAAGATAAAAATGCTCTAGTGGTTGGCACATCTAATGCAGATGAAATATATGTAGGGTATTTTACTAAATGAGGAGATAATGCAAGTGATATATCTCCAATTGCTTCATTGACTAAAAATCAAGTATATGAAATAAGTGCGTTATTACATGTACCAAAATCAATTATTAAACGAACTCCAACTGCCGGATTGTATAAAAATCAAACTGATGAAAAAGAATTAAAAGTTAAATATTATGAAATTGATAATTATTTAAATGGTAAAAAAGTAAATAATTACGCGAAAAATATAATTGAAACATTGCATAATAAAACAGCACATAAACGTGTATTTATAAATAGACCAAAACCATATAAAAATTGTTAAAATATAATGTTTTATATCACTAATAATATATATAATATTACTCATAAAGGAGAAAATAATGGCTAAAACATTAAAAGAAATCGCAGATGATATTGCAGGATCTACTGAAATGTCAAAAGTAAAATCAAGTGAATTTATTGCTTGAATGAATAAATATATTAAACAAGAATTAAAAAAGAATAGAGAATTCAATCTATTTGGTTTAGGAAAACTTGTTGTTGTAAATGCTGCAGCTAGAAAAGGTATCAATCCAGCTACAGGTAAAAAAATTACAATTCCTGCATCTAAAAGAATTAAATTGCGTGCTGGAAAAGATTTTAAAGCTTCAATTAACAAATAATATTTAAGCTCTTGAGATATAAAGGACGGTAAACCCGTTCTTTTTTATTTATTTTTACTTGCAACTGAAACTATACATGTACATCCAATCATTTCTTTATTCTCTTCAAATCTTGTAAATTTAACATTAATGTTTCTACACTTAGTCAAACTAATTAAATTCTTAATAATTTGATTCCGATATTTAAATAATTTAATTTTATCACATATTATTGTTAAATCGACATTATTAATTTGAAATTTATTTTGTAATTGTCCTATTGCAAATAACAATATGTTGGTTGAATCCATATTTTTATACTTGTTGATATTTGGAAAATAAATCCCAATATCACCTTTATTGCATGCACCTAATATAGCATTAGCAATTGCATGCATAACTAAATCACCATCTGAATGTGCTTTTACTTTATATTCTGATTTAATTTTTACATCACCTAAAATTATTGAAGTATTTCTACATTTAATTAATTTATGAAAATCTATACTTTCACCAAATAATATTTTTCCTAAAGTGAACATAATCAAATATATTATCTATTATAAGATAATATTATTATGAAACTAATTGATGGAAAGCAAATTGCTTTAACAATAAAAAGTGAAATTCAAAAACAAATTCAAGATTTAAATACTAAAGGTATTATTCCAACTTTAGCTATTGTTCAAGTTGGTAATAACCCAAGTAGTTGTGTTTATATCCGTAATAAATTAAAACTTCTCGAAGATTTAAAAGAATGTAAAGGTATTCTAAAGAAATTTCCAGATACAATTTCTGAAAAAGAATTAATTAAAGAAATTCACTTATTAAATACTGATAAAAATATTAATGGTGTATTAGTTCAACTGCCTTTATCGAGACAAATAAATGAAGAACATGTATTAGATGAAATTGCGCCAGAAAAAGATGTTGACTGTTTCACATTAAAAAATGTTGGTAAGTTATGGACAGCAAAAAAACATAATATTAATTTAAAGAATTGTACACCAGCAGCTGTTGTAGAATTATTGAAGCGCTCAAATGTTAATTTGGATGGTGCAAATGTTGTAATAGTTGGTAGAAGCAACATTGTAGGTAAACCTTTAGCTGGTTTGTTATTACTTGAAAATGCTACTGTAACTGTTTGCCATTCACATTCAAAAAATTTAGAATACATTTGTTCAAATGCAGATGTTCTAATTACTGCTATTGGTAACCCCAAATTTTTTAATAAGAACTTTATTAAAGATGGTGCAGTAGTTATTGATGTTGGTATTAATAGATTACCAAATAATAAAATTTGTGGTGATGTTGATTTTGAAGATGTCAAGGATAAAGTTAGTTTAATAACACCTGTACCTGGTGGTGTTGGTCCTATGACTGTTATGATGGTATTAATAAACTTAATTAATTTGACTAAAGCACAGAAAGATATTAAATAAAATGAATGTAGCTATTATTTTATTGGCTGGTAAAGGAAAAAGATTTAGCAATACTAAAACAAAAAATCTATCTTTGATAAATAAAAAACATTTATTTAGATTTGTTGTAGATACATGTTTAAAAAACAAATCTTTTAATAAAATTGTTTTGGTTGTTAATAAAAATGAAAAAACAATAATTGAAAAAGAATATATGAAAAACAAAAGAGTTTCCATTGTTGTTGGTAGCAGTAATTCAAGACAAAATTCATTAAAAAATGGTGTAAATTATATTTCTAAGAAATTAAAAAGCAATGACATAATTGTAACATTAGATGGTGATCGTGTTTTTGTAACTAATGAATTAATTAATAAAAGTATCAAAATATCAATAAAATATGGATATTCATGTACATATATAAAACTTGCTGATTCAATTGTTAATATAAATTCTAATAACATTAAATATTTATCAAGAGATAAAGTTAATTGCATTCAAACCCCTCAAACAATACAATATAGATATTGAAATAATAACCAAAAAACAGGTAATGATTTATTCTCATCATTAAATTTAAAACTAAACAAAAAAAATTTAATTCAAGGGTCCCCTTTAAATTTTAAAATCACTTTTAAAGAGGATTTAGAATTAGCTAATAAAATTAAATTTAATTCAAAATAATTAAATAAGAACCTGCACCATTTACTAATATTGGCTGTTTTTTAAAGTTATTTAATTTATCATAATGTTTTTTAATGGATGGATAAATCTTAAAAACATATTTTTGTAAATCATTATATGAATCGACAAAAGAATATGTCCCATTAATAACATCAACATATAATGATTGACATGTATATTCTGATTTAAATTTCTTATCTTTATCTAATGATTCATAAACTTTTTTAGAACTACATTTTTCCATAATTGGATATAAATCATAATCAATGAATGAATTTGCAATCTTTTTAACTTTCTCACCATAATTAGTAACATGAGCAACATAAGAATTGCTTAAGAAAAAAGGAATATCACTGCCAACATTTAAAGCTATATCTTTTAGTTGTTCTTCAGTTAGAGAATAAATATTATTCTTTTTTAATAAATAATTAAGAATAAAAGCAGCATCAGTAGATTCTCCACCAAACCCTGAATTTAAAGGAATATTTTTTAACACATCAATTTTAAAATTTATATTAGCATTAGGAAATTGTGATTTAAATCATTTAATAATTCTAGTGATTGAACAATCATCAATTGTTAATGTTTGTCTATATTTATTAAAATAATTGATGATAATAGAATTAGATTTTTTGATTCTAATTTTATCATACATTTTATCACAAATTTGCATGACAGAATCAATTCTATGCTTTAATTCACCTTTATTCTTTTTGAATACTTTTAAAATAATATTGATTTTTCCGTAAACTTTTCTATACATAATTATTTATTAATATATTTATATATTTGTTCAATCTCATTGAAAGACATTTCTTCAGCTCTTACATTCTTATTTAATGATAGGTTTTTATATAAGTTAGTTAATTGATTTTTTGAATATTTAGATTTTATGTTGTTATATAATGTTTTGCGTTTTGAAGAAAAGATTAATTTAATGAACTTATTTAATTTGCAATCAAACTTAATATTTTTATTCTTCTCAATCTTTATAAAAATTGATTCCACTTCTGGTGATGGAACAAAACAATTACTATTTACATTGATGAGTTTTTTAATATTTGTATATTTTTGCATAATCACACTAAAAGAACTATATTCACTTGAATGTGGTTTAGCAATCATACGATTAACAAGTTCTTTTTGCAACATACAAAACATTGTTTGTATGCATTTTGTTTGCAAGAATTGAAGCAAAATTAATGAGCTTATCGAATAAGGAAGGTTGCTTACAATGATACATTTTTTATATTTGCTAGCTATAAAATCCAAATCAAATCTTAAAACATCATTGCAATATAATTTAATGTTTTGTTGTTCTTTATAGTGTTCCTCTAAATATTCAAATAACCGTTTGTCAATTTCAACTAAATGTACATCAATATCTAATTCACATAAGAATTTGGTAATTGCACCTAATCCTGGACCAATTTCAATAATTGCATCACATTTATAATTTTTAACAATTGAAACAATTTCATTTATAATAGCAGCATCAATTAAAAAATTTTGTCCCATTTTTTTTGATGGATTAAATCTATTTTTTTTTATATATTTTATCGGACTAATTAATTCCATTAAATAATTGAAATATTTCCAATATTTTGTTTAAATTTACGATTTTTTTGTGCAATGATGATTCTATGCATTATGTATGATTGTAAAATTGCAAAGCATGCATTAAAGAACCAATATACACCAACACCACAAGGTGTAAACACAACGATTAATGACATTGCCCCGGCGAATAGATATTGGAAAATTGTACGCTTTTTAAAATCTTTAGCACCTTTTTGAGTTAAAACTTTTGTAGTATGGTTTCGCCTTTTAGCTAAACGTTGAGGTAATCATGTAGATAAAAATTGAACAGGTACAACAATCAAAATAAAAAACATGTATGTTCAACCACCATTTTTAAAATTTGAAAATAAAGTTGTTAATGGAGCTGATGCTAAACTTCAAACGTTGAATAGAACCGCTCCTTTTAAAGGTCTTAAAATTGTAACCACACGATAAACAATCAAAAATATAGGTAATGTTATTAATATTTGTTCAAATGCAGCAAAAGGACGAACATTATTCTTTTTATACAACTCCATAATTTCTTGTTGTTTCATTTGTTTGGATTGTGTATCTTTAGCATCTTTATATTTTGCATTAATCTCAGACATCTTTGCATTAATCTCAGACATTTTTTCATTTTGGAGAGTTGATTTAATTGTTATTAATGTTGTAAAAACTCTAATAATCAAAATCAAAATAAATATCCCTAATAATGCATTAAGACCACCCCATGCATTATGTGTTACTCAAGTTAATTGTAATGTTAATCAAGCTCCCACTCACACAAACAATCCATAAAAAGGACCATAATCCATACTCCAATTGCTAAATGAATGAAATTCTTGACCCGGACTGCTAGATAAATCATATAAAAAATTTCCTGTAGTCCCAAATACAAAACCAAATTCAAGACCACTTCCGATGTTTGTGTTTGTAGATACTTTAGGATCAAATGATGTTTGAAAACATCCTCATAAACCGATTACAAAGAAAAATAATAAAATTAAAATTTTTGATCATTTTCAAATTTGTCTAAAAATTGTTTTTGTTTTTGAAAATTTATTTTTTGGTTTCACTCAAAAAGGACTAGATGTATTATCAAAACTAGTTTTATTAACAAGTGAATTATATTTAAATGCTGGTTGATTACCCATTTGTTAAACTGCCTTTTTTAGTAAATCATGAAATAACAAATTATTTCTATTATATGTATTTTTTAAATATTGTTTTTTAACAATCACTAAAAATTGAATTGGTTTCATATTTTTAACTTGTTTAATAAACGTTCTAATTTGACGTTTAATTTTATTTCTTTCAACTGCTGTTCTAAACACTTTTTTATTAACAGAAATTGCAAATTTATATTCATTTGATAACCTTACATAATTAATTGTGAAACAATTATTAAATAATGAATTACCTGTGTGAAAAATTTCTGCTATTTCAGAATTTTTCTTAATTGCTGAAAATTTAACACTATCTTTCATCAGAAGATGATATTCTTTTTCGTCCTTTTAATCTTCTAGCTCTTAAAATATTGCGGCCTTTAGAGGTAGAATTACGTTTCCTAAACCCGGAAACTTTTGCTCTTTTTCTTTTATTTGGTTGAAATGTACGTTTCATAGTGTCTATATTATATAAATAATATAAAATAACATACTTTAGTCTTAAAGATATTCAATAATTTAAATATGGATTAATGTTTTTTAATATAATAAACAACCTAATATTAGGTTGTTTGATAATATAAATAACAATGGATTACGATAAAAAGATTATTAAAGATAATTTTATAAGTATCAAAAATAATATCAAAGAAAGTATTGCTAACGAACAAATTTATAATGACTTTATTAAAAATGTCCTTTTTTATGATGTTATAGATAGTAAAATAATATTGTTAGTAAGTAGTAGTTTTATAAAAACAACAATTGAAAATAATTACAAAGAATTATTTACTCAATCATTTGAAAGTATTATCAGCAACAAATCGGATATTGTGTTTTTAACACAAGAAGAAATTGATGTATTAGAACAAAAACAGAAATCTAAAAATAAAGATAATCAAGTCTTTTTATTAAATAATTCAAATACTAATTCATCTCTTTCATTTGAAAATTTTTATGTTGCTAACTTTAATAAAGGTGCATATAATGCTGTAAGAAGCATATTTAATTCTAAAAAGTTATGAAATCCTATTTTTATATCTGGTGGTGTTGGTTTAGGAAAAACACATTTATTGCATGCTGTAGGAAATGAATATGCCAAGATACATAGCAAATCAAAAATAAAATATGTTACATCTGATGAGATTGTTAGGGAAATTTATCATGCATTAAGTTCCAAAAGTGAAAAAGATATTGAAGAATTAAAAGATGAGTACCAATCATATGATTTATTATTAATAGATGACGTACAATTTTTGGCTAAGAAAGAAAAAATTAATGAAATATTTTTTAATATCTTTAATTACAATATTACTAACAATAAAATGATAATTTTAACAAGTGATAAACACCCAAACCAATTAGAAAACTTTGAACCAAGAATGATTTCTAGATTTGCATCTGGATTACATATTCAAATTAATAAGCCAAGTTTAGAGGCTATGACTTATATTTTGGAAATGAAAATTAAAGAAGAATGTAAAAATTATGTGTTTCCTTCTGATGCAATTGATTACATTGTAAGACGTAATAAAGATGATATTAGAAAATTAGGTGGATATTTAAATAAAATAATGTTTTATGTATTTAATGACTTACCACCTAATTCAGTTATTTCAATTAGTGTTATAAAAAAAGCTACTGATATTGATGATCAAAATGAAATAAAAAATAAAGGTTATACTGTCGATCCGAATATTGTCATTGATCTAATTTGTTCAGCTTATGGTGTAAATTCCAAACAAGTTAAATCAAAATCTAGAAAACATGAAATTTCTAATGCAAGACAAGTTTGTCAATATGTCTTAAGAGAGAAATATAAAATGCCTTATGATGATATTGGCAAGTATTTTAGTAGCAGAAGTCACTCAACTGTTATAGAATCTGTTGAAAAAATATCTAAGGCTGTAGAGAAAGATGAAAATTTAAAAAACTTTATTGAAAAAATTTATAAAAACATATAGTTTCCAACTTTCCAACATACTATATAATAATAAAAAAAATTTAAATAAAATATAAAATAAAATAAAACCATGAAATTTACAATAAATACTAACCTTTTAATAAAAAATATTCAACTAGCATTAAATTCTATTGATTCACAAGGATTAAATCCAATATTAGAGTGTATTTTATTTACTATCAATAATGATCAAATAACATTAACAAGCTCAAATAATTCTTGTTATAGTCAAATAAACATTAAAGAAGGTTTTGAAATTGAAACCACTGGTAAGTTTTTAGTAAAAGGTAAAATGATTTTAGATATTCTAGAAAGTTTAAAATCAAAACAATTAAACTTTGAAATAATCGATGATTCAGTATTAAGAATTTATAATAATAATTTTATATGTAATTTAAACATATTAGATGCAAATTCATATCCTTCAACATCTTTTCAATATTCAGATTGAATAAATTTTAAATTATCAAGTAGTTTTATTCAAAAAATCAATAATAAATTAACTAGTTTTATTATTACTTCTAATGAATCACCAAATCCTTTAAATGGTATTTGTCTTGATACAAATAATGAAGAAAATTTAATTAAAGCTGTTGCGACTGATTCTTATCATTTAGCATATTATCAAGAAGAAGGCAAATATTCTAAATTTAAAATTATTTTTACTCCAAAAGTATTGAGTTTTTTAAATTTATTATGTAATAAAAAAGAAGATCAACCAAATTTATGATGGAATGAAGGGAAATTAATAATTGAACATAATCAAAATTTATTTTTCTTTAAACTTTTAGATATGGAATACCCCTCTGTTTATAAAACTCTAGAATCTACTTATACTAACAATTTCGAAATTAATAAATCTTTATTTTTAGATGCTATTAGTAGAACTATGCCATTAGTTCAAAATTCTAAAGATGCTACATTTGAATTGAAAATTAATAACAATAAAATTTCTATATCTTCAAAAAGTATTCAATTTGGCGATTCTTTTGAAGAAATTGAAATTAATAACTCAAACTTTTCTGAAAACTTTCATTTTTCATTAAATGTAAAGTTTTTAAGTCATATTTTAAAATCAATTGATGATAATGTTGTTACTTTCAATTTTATTAATGAAAACAAACCTATTTTAATAACAAATAATAAAGATGAAAATTGAAAGTTTTTAATTCTTCCTTTAAGGCATTAATTGGGTAAAAATATGGGGTTATTTGCTGGTATAGTAGGGCTACCTAATGTTGGAAAGTCAACATTATTTAATACAATTACAAATTCTCAAGTAGAAGCTGCTAATTATCCATTTGCTACTATTGAGCCAAATATTGGTATTGTAAAAGTTAATGATGAGAGATTAATTAAATTAGCTAAATTAGCTCAAGCAAATAAAACAACATTTGCAACATGTACATTTGTTGATATTGCTGGTTTAGTTCAAGGTGCTAGTAAGGGTGAAGGTTTAGGCAATAAGTTTTTATCAAATATTAGAGAGGTAGATACTATTTGTCATGTAGTTAGATGTTTTAATGATAAAACTATCACTCATGTTTATGATGATGTAGATCCAATAAGAGATATAGAAGTTATTAATCTTGAGCTAATATTAGCTGATTTAGAAGTTATTACAAAAAGAATAGAAAAATTAACACCTAAAGTTAAATCAGGTGATAAAAATGCTGATTTTGAATTACAAATATGTAAAAAAATAAAAGAAACACTTATGGCTAATAAAATGGCTAAACAAACTCAATTATTAACTGATGAATTATTAATTGTTAAAAATTTTAACTTACTAACAATGAAACCAACTATATATATAGCTAATATTGATTCAAATGATGTAACCAATCCAGAAAATAATAAATATTACATTAAATTAAAAGAATACATAACAAATACTTCAAATGAATTATTAATACCAATCTCTATTAGTATTGAATATGAAATATCAACATTAAATGATAATGATAGAGAATCATTTATTAAAGATTTAGGTATTAAAGAAATAGGACTTGATAGTTTGATTAAAGCTACATATAAAACTTTAGGTTTAGAAACATTTTTTACCTTTGGTAAAAAAGAGACAAGAGCTTGAACTTTCAAAAAAGGAATGACAGCACCACAATGTGCGGGGATTATTCATAGTGATTTTGAAAAAGGTTTTATTTGTGCTGAAGTATGTAATTGGCAAGAATTATTAGATGCAAAATCTGAAATAGCAATAAAAGAAAAAGGTAAGATGCGACTTGAAGGTAAGAACTACATAATGAAAGATGGGGATGTTTGTCTATTTAAATTTAATGTGTAGTTCTAAATTTTAATACCACGTTCTGACAAATCAACATCGATAAGGAATTTCTCTGGATCTATTGATTTGCGATGTTCCTTAAGCATATTAATAACTGCCTCACCTTCTATTAGAGCTGTTTGTTTATTATTAGTTGGTTCTAATTTAAATTCATTGACAATACTACCTTCTAATGTAGCGCTATAATCAGTTAAACAAATTTTATATATTGTATCTTCATCATCCATATCAACTACTTTGTTATTGTCTAAAGTAATTTCTGTAATTTCAATACTACCGCTTGAACTTTCTTTATATTTAAATTTTAGACCTGTTAATTGGTCACTATAATTTTTATTAATAAAACCATTTAATAATTGTTGCTTTAATTGTTTACCATTCACTTCATAAATATAAATTTGGTTATTAAATGGTAGCATTGTATAAATATCACCCACAGTAATTACTTTTTTTCCAGTTTCCTCTGAAATCACAAAAGATGTTCTAATTCCACCAACATTATAAAATGCAACATCTACACCTGTAGCTTCTTTAAATAGTGATGTAACTCAATTTCCCGCAGATGTAGCGGTTCCATTTTCACTAATTTTTATATTTTTTATAAGTGAAGTTTCAATATACCCCAATTTTTCTTCCATTTTATCAGCAATAGAATCTCATGCAAAATGCGAAAGCTCAAGAATATTTTTATCAAGATTCTTCTTTCTATTTTCTTCAGTGTCATAAAGTTTAGGTTTAATCTCATCAGAAGTTATTTCAACACATTTAGGAAGTTCAATGCTCAATTTGTTATCACCATGTCTGAATTTGAAATATGCTGAAGCATAGCCTTGACAATAATAACCCCCTTGAATATATGGTATGCCACTTTGTTCTGCAACTCCATTTTTAAAACCATGATTATGACCACCTGCTACCAATTGAACATAGTCATGATTTAGACTATTTGCAATTGAGATTGGATTTTCATGAGCTATAACTATAGTCATGTCTGGTTGTTCTAGATTATTTATTTGAATAACCCTTTCATTAAAGGTTTCGAGATTATCATCAATGTAATATGGAGCAACCATATCAGCAGCAATGTCAGCTGAATAATTAGGGATATAACCAATTAAAGTAATTTTCTTATTAGCTTTATTAACTGTTACATAATCTTTTGTATATTCAACTCTTTCAGTGTGATCATTTTCATAATAAAGATTAGCAGCTAATATAGGAATTTTAGGATTATCATTCTTATATTTACCTTTATTAGCAACATCATATCCTTGTACATATCCTAATTTGGTACAATTAGTATCTAGCCCCCAATCAAATTCATGGTTACCAAGAGCCACAGCATCATATTTCATTAAATCAATTGCCGCTCTTAATGCCGCACCTTCTGTAAAGTTTGAAACTATTTGCCCTTGATAAATATCTCCACTATCAATTAAAAGCACATCATCTGCGAAAAGACTTTCTCTTTCTTTATTTATTTGACTTGCAATAAATGCTAAACGATATTGAAAAGTATTTGGATCATTACTTGATGTATCCATTAGATATCCATGAATATCAGTAGTTTGGAAAAATTTAATAACTGTATCCTTATCAATAATAATACGGATAGTACAACTTGTAGTAATTGTTGCTGGTGAATTAATTGCTAAAATTGCTGATAAATTTTTTAATATTGAAAACTTTTTAAAGAATTTTGGCATATTTTCTCCATTTTGGAATTTAGTGTTATGTTCATAGTATAAACTATTAATAAAATAATTTGTAAGTTTATTAAATAAATAAAAATAAGAAATTATAAAAATTATGCTTTAAAATACCATTTTACATATTGATATTTAGTGAAACATTACAAGATGTTGTAAAAATGCTTTCACTATATTCTAATTGAAATGTAATTTGAAATTTCACATTTTTTCATTCTCCTCTAGCAATAAATTCTTTAGGAACAATTATTAACTTATTTTCATTAAAGAAAACTGATTCTTTGACAATTCAATTGTAACGTTCATTATCGCAGATAATAGATGAGTACATCATCTTATTAATGTCATCAACATAATCATAATCATCATCATAATAAATTCTAATTTTAAGTGGTTCAATAATTCAATCTGAAGAATTAATATTAAATTCAAGATTAGTTTCTTCTAATTCAATTTTTGTAATTATTTTATCTTTATTTTTTTCTCAATAATCACCAAAACCAAAATCTTGAGGTGTTGATTCGCCATTATAATAGAATACGCCAAAATCATAAATATTAAATACTCAATTTAAGAAATAACTCGTATCATAAGCTTCTACATAGTCAATTCTAACAGAACACAATGATGTGCATCCACTAAACATATATGTATAGCATCCATACTTTAATGTAGTAGCTGGTAATCTTGGTGCTTCAAGTAATGATTTACAATCTTTAAACATTTCTGAGTAGCAATATTTACCTAATGTTTCAGCTGGTAAAACTGGAGCATTTGATAATAATGTGCAACCTTCAAACATACCTTTATAGCAACTATCAGTTAATTTTTTAGCAGGCAAATATGAGGCCTTTATCAATGATGTACAACCATCAAACATATATTTGTAACATTCATTTGCTAAATTTTCAGCTGATAAATTAGGTGCTTTTTTCAATAATGTACAATCCTTAAACATATATGCATAACATGCAGTTTTTAATGTTTCAGCTTGTAATGTTGGGGTATCAATTAATGATGTACAACCTTGAAACATACCTATATAACAATATTCAGCCAATTCTGTTGCAGGTACTTCTGGAGAAATTTTTAATGATGTACAATCCTTGAACATATATGCATAACATGCTGTTTGCAATGTTGTTGCAGGCAATTCTGGAGCATTTGTCAATGATGTACAATTTTCAAACATACCATAATAACAATAACATGATGGTGTTGTATCAGGTAAGAAATCTTCAATTAAACTTACACTTGAGATTCCTATTGAACCTTTAAATAGGTTATAAAAGCAATAATCACATGGGATTGCATTTATAGATTTTGTACCACTATCGATTAAACTCATTAATCGTCCAGATATTGAAACATTACCAGTAAAATTGAATGTTGAATATTTATTCATTGATTTAGATCAACCATCTGGATTATTACCTTTTAGATATAATGTTTCATTACTTTTAATGCTTATAGAATTTGTGCTTGTTTTTCAATTTTTACCATCAATTGAATATTCAAAATTTGGATTATAACTCGAATCATATTCAACATCATTTTCGATTAATGAAAATGTCGATTCTTCATTAGCAATAACCATTAGACAATTATGCAATGACATTGATGGGTATTCTCCAACAGAAATTTCACATGTTGCTGATGCATTATCAATTGTTGCTGTTATGGTTGCATTACCAATAGCAGCAGCAATTACAAGACCATTTGAATCAACAGTAGCGATTGTTGGATTAGATGAGTCCCATATTACTGGTTTACTTGCAGCATTTATAGGTTTTATTTTAGATATTGATAATTCAATTGTATCTCCAACATGCAAGTTAGCAACCTTATTGTTTAATACAAAACCATCAACTACATTAATAGTATTAATAGTTTTTTCATTTTTATTGCAACTTGTGGTAACGACTGGAATTGTTACAAATGCAGACCCGCTTATTACAACAGTTTTAATTAAATTTAATAGTTTTAATCTCTTATTCATCACTTTATAATTATACTGTGCTTTTGTTAATTCTAGATAATAAATCAATTTATGCAATTATAGTTGGAGGGATTAATTTTTTATTTTTGTTTTTGATTTTTCATATTTAGCATTTTATTAATTGTTAAATTGACTTGTAATAATCCCCAAGTGATTAAAATACCTAATACCATAATAATGGCAGTACCTACGAGCATTGTTAAAGATACTGGTCAACTTTTTGGCATCAAGCCATACATATAAAATCCAGTATGAATAAATCTTATCACATCAAATAATCCATAAATCAACAAAGCAATAGGGGATAACAGTATTCTTAGTCAATAATCAAATTTAGATTTAATTTTTACTTTTGCTGTAAAAATATAAGTTGCCATTGCAAATAATGGATTTACTATATGTAGGAATATATAAGGTCATTTAAAATTCACTCAATCAATAAATATAGCTGCAATAATAGTACAAAAATTTGCAAACATACATGGCATAAGTAATTCATATATAATACTAGGAACAAATAATCTTTTATTAGCAATATTGATTATTCCATCAATCAAAATAACACAACTCATTACTATACTACTAATAAAAGTAAATTCGAACCATCATTCCCATTTTGTTCGATATTGTCAAAGAGTGACAAATATTATAAATATAGAAAGTATAATTTTAGTTATGTTAATAGTGAGTCTTTTAATCATTTAGGTATGTTATAGATTTAAATAAAGGATTTAAGTAGTAAAGTAAATAAATTATTTTTAATGTTAATAAATTTAGTATAACTTTAACAAACATAAAAATATGAA
>CACZNK010000027.1 GCA_902782585.1 uncultured Ureaplasma sp.
ATAATATGTAAATAAATTTATTGCACTCGTTGGATAAAGTTTTTCAATTTTTTGTTCACCATGAGTATATCATAAATCATCTGGATCACTTTCTAAATTTTGATATCAACCATCGCAATATAAATCTGAATATTTTTCACCGATATCATAACCACACGAACATGTGAAAGCAGGATTGATAAAAACACATGTAAGAGGTAATATGAAATGTCTATTTTTTTTCATAACTCATTTATTATATAATGAAATTAAAATGATGAAAGGTAAATGAATATGAAAGTAATTAAAACAAAAGATGCACCTGCAGCAGTAGGACCTTATGAAGCAGGAATTAAAGTTGGGAATTTTATTTTTACATCAGGTCAAATTCCATTAGATCCAATAACTAATGAATTAGTTACTGGTTCTATTGAAGAACAAACACATAGATCATTAAAAAATCTAAAGGCTATACTTGAGGCTGAGGGATATTCATTAAATGATGTTGTTAAAACAACAGTATTATTATCTGATATAAACGATTTTGCCGCTGTAAACAAAGTTTACGCTGAATATTTTAATAGAAATAAACCAGCAAGAAGTTGTTTTCAAGTTGCAAAATTACCTAAAAATGCTGGTATTGAAATAGAAGCTATTGCTTATAAAGAATAATTAAAATGCCAAGTACTAAAAAACTATGGCTACATCGTTTAATACTAATAAAGAAACAAAACCAATCGGTCCAAGCATAAAAATGAAAACTGAAACTGCAAGGAAAATTGGTTTATTTGGTGCTATTGCTATTATTATTGGTTCAGTTTTTGGTGTTGGTATATTCTTAAAGAATAAAAGTGTTTTTAATAATAATAATGGAAACCCATTAGGTGTATTGTTTTCATGGAGTATTGTTTTTATTATTGCATTTGCTACAGCATTCTCATATGGCGAAATTACACGTGTTAAAACAAAAACTGCCAATTCAGGATTATCTGGATGAGGTGAAAGATATGTAGGATACAACTATAGTAGATTTCTTAAAATAATGTATCCATCTTTTTACTATGCTATTTACTATTTTGCAATAACTATGTATTTCGTTGAAACATTATTTTGTATTAATCCAAATTGTATTATTAATGGTTCTCCATTAATAACTGGTCAAAGTATGTGAATGCTATGAGGGATTGGATTTGCTATTGCAATATTTTCATTATTTGCTAACTGATTAAATAGTTATTTTGTGCAAAAATCAATGAGTTTTATTTCACCAATTAAATTTATTCCTATATTACTTGTAATTGCTTTTGGTGTATGAGGTGGGATGAAATCTCATGGTGGTCTTTTTAACAAAGACAATTATCCAGTTGATACATATGATGGTAAATTTACATTAAGTGGTATATTTGTATCATTACCAGCAATTATGTTTGCTTTTGATTCATTTTTAATTCTTGGAAATATTTCATCAAATATTAAAAATCCAACTAGAAATGTTCCTATTTCAATTATCATTTCAATGATAATTGCTGGTGTATTTTATTTATTAGTGACAATTTCACAATTATTCTGTGGAGTGGGAAATCCATATGGATTATTTGAAAAACTCTTTAAGGATAATGAAAAACTAAGAATTACATTTGTTGTAATCATATCAAGTTTAATGTCAATATCATTGCTTGGAAATGTAGTTTCAAAATCATCAGCGTTTATTAATTCAACACAAGTAGCTATTGAAGAAGAGATTATTATTGGTTCATTAAAAATGAAGAAAATTAATAATAGATCAAGCAATAAATTATCAGGTGCATTTATAATGTCAGTGTCAATAATTTCATTTTGATACCTTGTTTTTGGAATTATATCTGCTATATTAAGCACTGACCAAATATTTGATGGTTTATCAAATATCGCAGTTGTATTAATCTTTTTAATGTATGGGTTTGTAGCATTTATGTCAATTGTTAACCGCTTCACCCATAAAGTTTCTCAATCCGAAACACCATACCAAAAAGGTCAAATACCTTTAGCTATTATCTCTGCTTTAGGATGTTTTTTAATTCCTACATACCAAATGGTATATGAATTTATTATTAAAGTTATTCAGAATCCAATGGAAGATTTTAAAGCATGAGGTCTATTCTGAAATGGAGAATATATCAAAAGGTTTATAGCATGTATTATTTTCTGGGGTGGAGCAATTATATTTATTGCATGGCCGCTTATTAATGATTTATTAATAAAAACAATAAATAAAAATTATAAACAACCTCTATTATGAGAGAAAGTTAAAAAATACATTGAAATCAAAAAATAATTATTCAGAAGTTTATAAAGTTATTAAAGATGCAAGATTTCTTGTAGTATTTACTGGTGCTGGTGTTTCAGTTGAAAGTGGTATCCCTCCTTTTACTGGTGCTGGTGGGTTATGAACTCAATATGATCCTAAATTTATTGAAATTAGTTATTTTTATTCTCATCAATTAGAATCATGGAAAGAGATAAAAAAGATCTTTTATGACTACATGTTAGATAAAGCTAAACCTAATTTAGCTCATCTAACTATTGGTAAATGATCAAGGAATAATAAAGTAAAAGCAGTAATTACTCAAAATATTGATAATTTACATCAAGTTGGAGGTGCTAATAATGTTATTGAATTTCATGGAACTGTTAAAACAATGAAGTGTATTAAATGCAATCAAGTATATTCTGATAAATCAATAAATTTAAACAATTTACCACCTAGATGTAAAAAATGTAATGGTGTATTAAAACCTAATTTTATTTTTTATGGTGAAGGTATTGATCAAGATACACACTTAAATGCTTTAAAATATATTACTAAAGCAGATGTGTTATTAATTATTGGTACTTCAGGTCAAGTTATGCCAGCTAATCAATTACCTTTTATAGCTAAACAACAAAATCCAAAATTAAAAATTATTGAAGTTAATCCAAGCAAATCAACATTTACTGATACAATTACAGATTATTATTTTGATACAACTGCTGTTAAGTTCTTTGAAGAGTTTAATAAAAAATAAGAACTATA
>CACZNK010000028.1 GCA_902782585.1 uncultured Ureaplasma sp.
ATAAACAAATGAAATTGGAGTAGTAAAACCAATCACTGAATCAATCCTATTTACAGTGATAGTGGCAGTTTTTGTTACTGATTTATAGCTGCTTTTAGGAATAGTGGAAACTTTTAATGTATGAGTACCAGCAGGCAAACCGGAAATCGTTATTTTATTATTTATAACATCTATTCTTGGATTTTGACCCACAACACTAACAACATCATAAGAAATATCACAACCAACAATACCGGAAGGAGATATCGTAATAGAACTTCCATAATTACCTGAAACAGACGGCAGAGTAATGCTAGAATCTACCTTGTTAACGGTTATGCCAATGTCGCGAGTGACTGCATTGTGATATTCATCAGGAGTGGTTGTGACACGCAATGTGTAAGTGCCCGCAGCCAACCCAGAAACAGTAATTCTATTATTAGCAACATTAACTACAGCTGTCCCTTCCTGACCAAGAACTTTTACGTTTTCACGATAAACATTACACCCTTCAATGCGGGTCAAGGTAGTATATCCGGACTTGCCAAAATCAAAAACGATAGTTTTTTTATCAAAATCAATAGCGGAATCATCTTTACCTACAGTAGAAATAACAATATTATCCAATTCTGCATCAGCAAACTCTTTATAACCAAAACTGTCGACACTTGCTATAACATTATAAGTACCTATACCAAACAACATAGGATAAGTGGCAACACCATCAGAACCAGTAATGACAGTTGTTTCATAACCATTAGGATTAAATTGTAATTTAACATTAATATTCTTATAAACATCCCCATTAGATGGGTTAATCAATTTAATATTCAAAGTTTTATTACTATTGGATTTAGAAAGCTCAATAACACCAGAAATCTTAGAAACTGATATATCCTCCAAATTAACAACATTAACATCAACATTAGGACTTGTAACATGCGCATCAATCTTATAATTGCCAGGTACGAATGAAGACATATTATAAGTAGCAACACCCTTAGAATCAGTGTAAATATTAATATTGGCACCATTTGAAAAAATTACATTAATAGGTGCATTAGAAATAGCAGTGCCAGTTTTAGAATTGATTAATTTAAAAGATATTGATTTATCACCATAATATTTACCCTGTTGAGAAACAGTTAAAGCACCTTTATAATTATTAACTAAAATATTGACAGTTTTGGAAATTGGTGAAAATACACCTTCACCCCCATAACTAACAGTAACTTCATATGCCCCCAAATCAGGCAAATAATCTTTGACATTTAAAGTTGCAACCCCATTAGAAGTAGTGGTTTTAGAATATTGTTTTCCATTAACAGTAAAAATTACAGTCTTTCCTGTTAACGAACCTTTAACATATGATAAATGGGCATTTAGAATACAATCTTCACCTTGAACTATAGACACATTATTAACATTTAAAAAAGTATTGTAATAATAATTTACACCATTCGGAGTAGTATCCATAACACAATCAGCAACAGTGTAACTATCATCATTATAGAAACTTAAAAATGAATTATCGTTGTTAGGTGTATTTTCAAAAGTACAATTATTTAGTAGTAATCCATTACCAGAGGCCATCCTAATTGTTCCACCATAACCATTCGCCGAATTTCCATTAAAATAACAATACTCAATAACACTTTTGGAAGAACCGGTTAAAAATATTGCTCCACCATCAGTCTTTGCAGAATTGCTTATAAAAGTACAATTAACTATCTTTTGATTATTGGCAGCACATTTTATTGCACCCCCATGACTGTAAATTGAAGTGTTATTGATAAAAGTACAATTTAAAACCTCATTATTTACAGAAGCGAGAGTTAATGCTCCATCCCAACCTGCCTGATTATTCGTAAAATTAGAATTTTTAATTTTACAATTTTGAGAGTATACATCTACAGCACCACCATCATTTAAACTATCAATAATTGCATTATTATTATTGAAATTGCATTTATCTATAGTAACATAACTTCCCATAATTGATATCGCACCACCATCATTGTCCCCGTTACGAACATAATTGGAATCAAAAGAAGAATCAGTTATATTTGAATAAGTTCCAGCAATATAAATTGCACCACCAATATGGCTTCCAGAACCATAAGCATTATTAGAACTAAAAGAGCAATTTTTTACTGAAGATTTTGTTCCAGCCAAATAAACTGCTCCACCACAACCATTATTACAACGATTATTAATAAAAGTACAATTAGTTAATGAAGAAGTTCCAGGTAAGAAAACAGCACCTCCAGAAGCGCCCGCACGATTATCCTTAAAAATTGTATTTTCAATTACCACATTATTTGAATTATGAGAATATATTGCACCACCATCGTGAGTCTTTACAACATTATTAATAAAAGTACAATCACTTATTTTTTGATTGTGTGCATCAGTATAAAAATGTATTGCTCCACCACCAAAACGTCCAGTATTCTCATTAGCAGTATTATTTATAAAAGTACAATTAATAAACTCATTATTTGAAGAAAATACTGTGAATGCACCGTCCCAATTTGCCTTATTATTCGTAAATACTGTATTTAGAAATTTACAGTTAGTAGCTCCACTAGTAATAACAACCGCACCACCACCATTTTCTCCAACAGTAACTGTGTTTTTATTAAATTTACAGGAATCAACAGTAGTATTCTTCCCATTATCTAATATTACTAATGCTCCAGCATCAGAATTAGGAGCATCTATTAAATAATAATACCTCGTATAATACCTACTAGGTAAATCGTCAACATGATTAGACTCAAAGGTACAATTACAAATAACTCCATTTAAACCATTCCAACAAACTGCACCTCCAGTATTAGAATCTTGTTCGATAGACTCTATACCAAAAGCAAAATTTGGATCAAAAGTCAAATGGTCATATGCATGATTAAAATAAAATTCACAATTGGTTAAAACTCCATTAGAATTACTCCAATAGATAGCACCACCTTTACCATTTTCCAAAAATCCATTAACAAACTTAATATTATCTATAACCACATTATCCGCTGAAATAACAAAAAATCTACCCTTATTTTGAGCATCTAAAACCACACCCTCATCAATTCCTTTTAATGAGATTTGTTTAGAGATGGTTTTTGAATAAATATTCGTATAAGTTCCAGGTAAAAATCCAATTGTGCCACCATTACCAATGGCATTATATGCAGAATTCCATGTTGTTGGATTGGTTTGAGATGAACCATCACCAGTTCCGCTTGGACTTATATAAATAATCTGATTATTAGATTCGACAACGCTTTCATCAACTTTTGAACTTAAAGTAATATTTCGATTAATATTATCAGATAAAATTCCAGAATTTAAATTATTTATTGATTCATCTTCTAAAAAATCATTAGAATTTTGAATAGTTAATTCATTAGCAATAACATCATCAGTTGCATTCAAATCACTGGCACTGACTGCCGTTATTGAAAAAATACATATCATAAACACTATCAATATTAATAAATTTTTTTTATTGAAAATTCCCATTCCCCCTATAAATTTATTCGAAAATTTAATTCGTTTAATATAGAATAATTTTTATTGAATATCTAATATAAGTCATATAAAGCAAAAGCTTTCATTAAGACCTGTTA
>CACZNK010000029.1 GCA_902782585.1 uncultured Ureaplasma sp.
GAAGAAAATAAAAACATACTATGGGACATATAAAAATGATGAAGTAGCAGGAGTTGCATTGACTCAAAGTCAAAAAGATTATAAAAACTTTATAAATATAGATAATGATAATAATTCAATAAAAGACTTTTATGAAGGTTACTATCAAGCATTGGCATGGATTATGATCATTCTTGGTGCTTTTGAATTTCTTGTTACCGTGGGAGTATTTATAATTGGAACCGAATTTAATGAAAGTAAAGGTCAAGACATAGTTGACATTTGGAGGCCTATTGATAAAAATAAATGAAAAATTCGTCTCCAAACTATTTTCAATGCACTTGATATAATTACAATACTTATTGGTGAATTAATTATGTTTTTAAAAACACTTTGGACTTAATATCTAAGTTATAATGGTATAGAAACTTTACTTAAAATCTATTTCTTTTTAACAAATAAATTTCAACATTTTTTGTCGACCAATTAAAGTTAGCGCCTCTATGACAATTTTGTAAATGTCTTATATGTGAATTGATTCTATCTTATAAGAAACATTATTCTATCAATTCTTTTAGATTAATAAATATTATTAATCAATAACTATAATATGAAAGTAATATGAAAAAAATTTTAAAAGCAATTTTTACATTCACATTTACAGTAACACCATTACTTGGTGTATGTTCTTGTGGTAGTAAAAAAGTTGATTCTTTATATTATGAATTAAAGGATTCGATGATTAATTATTTTATGGAGTGGTGTAAATATCCACACCCAACTTATTATTTTGGTCCAGTAAATAAGTATTTAACAGAAACTATTAAAGACACTTATGATATTGATGTTAAAAGAGATGATTATTATAAAATTCAAGCACAAAAAGAATGACCTGAAGAATATAAAAAATACTATGGTAATATCTGATTTGATATCCCCGCATCTGAAGGATATGAGTATCTACCACTAACAGTATTACAAAGTCACATGGATATGGTTATCGATGGTATGTCAATGGAAGATGCTAAAAATACTCCAATCATCCCAGTGATTAATAATGAGAATCAAGTTATTACTTCAGAAGATCAAAAAACTTCATTAGGTGCTGATGATGGAGCTGGGATTGCTATGATTTTAGCACTTATTAACAATCAAAAAGTAAAGCATGGTAAATTACGTATTTTATTTACAGCAGATGAAGAACAAGGAGCAAGTGGTGCTAAAGATTTAGGTATGAAAATTGATGGTGAACCAATTGATGTACTAGGTGATGCTAGATACTTAATAAACCTTGATAATGAAAGGGTTGGTGATATTGTCAATTCATCGGCTGGAACTAGATTTTTTTGATATTTTTTAACTGAAGATGATGAAGATGAAGTTGTTAGTTTATCTGATAATGCTAAATCAATTGTTAGTTTAAGATGTAGTGGTGTTCGTGGAGGCCACTCTGCTGTGAACATTGTAAAGCATGCAAATGCATTAAAATGTGTACTTGATGTATTTGAAAAACTTGGAATAACAAATGGAGATTATAGTGATAAATTTCAATTAATTTCTGCTTCTACTGATACCCTTGTTGCTAATACAATTCCAACTGATGTAACAATCAAATTTGCTACTTCAGACTCTAATATAGAGCAAAAAATAGAATCGGCTATAAATTCAACACTAGCATATTGAAAAGATGAATGTCCAGATGACAAAGATATTTCAATTACTAAAACTATTGAAACTTTAGGTTCACAAAAAGCATTATCAGATGAAATGTCAAAAAAACTAATTAAATTTATGGGTTGATTTTATTTTGGTGTTATTAAATTCATTGATGATTCACAAATTCCAGAATCAAGTCAAAACATTGGTCCATTAACAATCAATTGTAACCAAAATGACATTACCAAAGTGTTTAGATTTGCATCAAGTTCAAGATCATGTGTCAATGACATTCTCATTGAATTGGAAGAAAACAATAAATGCAGATCAGATGAAATATTAGGTAAAGGCCATTATGAATTATTTAGAAAAAAAAATACATTAAGGGACTTAATGTATCATGGTTTTGAAATAAGTGGTACTAAACCAACAATTTCAGATATGCACGGTGGATTAGAAATTTCATATTTTGCTGAAATTAAAAATGAATTAATTATGGTAAGTATTGGTCCAACTATTACTGATGTTCACAACAAAAAAGAAACTCTTTATTTAGATACTATTATTCCGGAATTTCAAGCACTTGTTTATACTTTACCTAGGTTGAGGTAAAATAATATTGTATAATATGAATATTATGAAAAACTTCAAACTATCAAAAAAACTAAAAACACTTTTATGAACTTCAAGTGCATTGATTTTAAATACAGCAATTGCAAGTTCATTAACTTCTTGCTCATTATTCAAAAAAGATATCATTGATGATATTGGTGGATATGATAAAAAATATGGGATTACCCAAGCTACTTATGACAAAATGGAAAATGATTTCAAAGAAATCTATGAAACTGATCTTGAAACAAAACATAAACAAGGTGAAATCAATGATGATCAACATGAATCAAATTTATC
>CACZNK010000030.1 GCA_902782585.1 uncultured Ureaplasma sp.
AAAAAACTGATGTAAGTATCTATAAATATTTATACTTGTAATATTATGGCAAAATTAAAAATTAATAAAAAAGAACATTTATCATTAATAACTTGTGAATCTGTAGGAATTGGACATCCAGATAAAATTTGTGACCAAATTTCTGACAAAATTTTAACCTCATGTTTAAAATATGACAAAAATAGTCGTGTAGCTTGTGAAGTGTTTGCAAGTAATCATTTGATTGTTATTGGTGGTGAGATTACAACTAAAGCTTATGTTGATTTAGTTAAATTAGCATGAGATGTATTATTGCCATTGGGATACAATGAAAATGATTTCACCATTTTATCAAATATTAATAAACAATCACCAGAAATATCAGAACATGTAAATAAAAGAAATAGTTTTGGAGCTGGTGATATTGGTATTGTTTATGGTTACGCAACAAATGAAACAAAAGAATATTTACCATTGCCATATATTTTAGCAACCAAGATTATGCATAAAATTAATTCATTAACTGCACAAAATAAATTGCTTGGATCTAATTTTGATTCCAAATGTCAAGTTACATGTTTTTACAACCAACAACATAAACCTGTTGGAATAGATTCAATTATTATTTCATTACAACATAAAAAAGATGCGAATCTAAAAAAACTATTTAGTGATGTAAAACAAAAAACAGTTTTGCCAATTGTTGAATCATATAAATTAAATAAAGATTTTAGTTTTAATATTAATAATGGTGGAAAGTTTGTAATTGGTGGACCATTTGGTGATACAGGATTAACAGGAAGAAAATTAATGGTTGATACATATGGGACCATTGGCCACCATGGTGGTGGTGCATTTAGTGGTAAAGATTACACTAAAGTTGATCGTACTGGGGCATATATTGCAAGATATATAGCTAAAAATATGGTAGCTGCTAATGTTGCTGATATTATGGAAGTTGAAATGTGTTACAATATTGGATCTGAGTATCCAGAATCAATCAATATAGATTGTTTTAACACTAATAAAATATCTATGGATAAAATTTATGAAATTGTTAATAAAGTGTTCAATTTTAACTTGTCATATATGATTAAAAAATTTGATATGCCAAATCTACCATATTTGAAATATTCACTATATGGTCATTTTACTGAAATTACTTGTCTTAAGTCATGAGAAAAATTAGATCAAGTAGTAAATATTAAAAAAATTTTACATAAAAAATAAATTTTTTCATTTTTTAAATAATAGAGAGATGTTAAAAACATCCCTCAATTTTAAAAATTCCAAATTTACAAATTTTGTAAAATTAAAATTTTAAGTTTAGCCGTAATTTTTTCACAAAATTTTAAATATACTCAAAAAATGGAGGATAACATGGAAAGAGAACATAAAAATTTTAATTATTTAAAAGAAAAACTTACAATATTAATGTCAAAATATAGTATTTATTCATTCAGAGTAAAGAATCATTATTTAACTAATAAAAAAGTTGATTTGAAACAATGTC
This sequence comes from uncultured Ureaplasma sp., assembly GCA_902782585.1. Taxonomy (GTDB): domain Bacteria; phylum Bacillota_I; class Bacilli_A; order Mycoplasmatales; family Mycoplasmoidaceae; genus Malacoplasma_A. Next base: position 1,493 of record CACZNK010000030.1, read on the forward strand.
GATTATATTTAGAATATATCAACAAAATTTTAAATGTTATGGATGCTGATAATGCAGAAATTATTCGAAAACTTTACATTTTGAGATGTGATTGAACATCATTAGGATATAGTCGGAGTTGTTACTATGACCATAGAAGAAAAGCTGTTTTAAATTTTTTTGATTATTACGAAGATGTTTATGATGTCTTATAATTCACCATATTATTTAAAAAAATTAGATTACAACCCTATTAATAACAACCAATATGTTTATTTATCTGGTTGTAATGGTGATATTAAGATTTTGGAGAATAAGTGAGAATTTGATTTGAATTTTTATTTAAATAATAATTTATATTTACCACCAAATAGTTTCTTGATTAACTACAACACACCATTTTCACAAGTTTCAAATTTAACTATCTTCTATTCTCAAACATCTAATTTTCCAGATTTTGTTATTGATAAAAATTCATGTAGTCTATATAAAGTTAAATTTGTGATTGATACATCTTCTTCTGAATTCTTTAACCACAAATTTATTAATTATCCATTCAATTTTAGTACTTTTTTTAAGGTTGATGAGATAATAATTAATTCAGCTGAATTAGAAAATAATCCATTTGAAATTGATACATTTATGTCAGAATTTAATTCATTGTATCTAAATAATTTTATCCAATATACAAATTATTACAATCAAATTGAAAATCAAAAAATTAAAATTACTGATGAATTTCATATTGAAAATAATGAATGATATGAAACACATTACTCAAATGTTGAATATTTATTAAATGACCAAACAATTGATTGCACAAACCCAATAAATTTTTTATGTTCAATCAATATTGATGATTCATTCACTGTGGTAGGTTACAACATTAGTTTCAATTATTCAATTGATAATAGTTCAATTAAGAATTTATCAATCACAGTTAATGAACCCCAATATTGTACAAACACATTTAGTTTGGATTATCCATATGCAACTATATATGATGAATCTAAAAAAGAAGTGATTAATACTATTGACAAAAATAGTGGGTTTTATATTCCAGTAGATGCAATAGGTTATTACACAATAACATTAGAGATATTAACAAGCAGAAAATATGCTGTTATTAAATTAACTAAGCCTTTTAATTTTAACAATTCAAAGGAAAATGATTATTTTATTTGTGAAGATTTCTGAATAAATAATTTATCTAATTTTAAATGATATAGCGTTTAATTATGGTTAATAATAAAAAATCAATTTCTTTAATTGCATGTTCATTATCAATACTGTTACTAAGTTCAATTACCTTATTAGCAACAAATTTACTTATCGATAAAGATTTAGGTAATCTAGATTATGAAAGGCCATTGAATCGAGGTAAGAATTATGAACATTTTAAACTACGTAAATGATTATTAGAGAATAATGATTTACATTTGATTGTCAATGCAAAATTTGAAAATAATAAATATATTCGATATATTGATGAATCAAAATTAAAGAACTTTTTTAAACATAATTTTAAAAACATATTCAAATCAATAAATAAATTTAAATCAAATGTTGATAATTTTGAATTTGAATTTAATTATCAATTATTTGACAATAATTCTGGCTTGTTTTTAGATGTTGTATGAAATTTACCAAATAATAATTACCATTATTATGATCAAATTAAACTTACATTATGTTAATTATTCATAAATATTAAATATATAATGATTAGTAATTATGAACAAAGATATTCTTAATAGAATTATTAGAATTGCAAAGGAACAAAAATTAAAAGTTGATTTATCTGTTGCAAATAAAGATAAGACATTAAAAGAATTAGGTTTAGATTCATTATCTGTTATTGGTGTAATTGTTAAACTTGAAAATGAACTAAAAATTTATATTTCTGATGAAACTTTAGGTAAAATTCAAACTTTAGATCAACTTGTTAATGCAATTGAAGAAACATTAAATAATAAATAACTATTTAAGGGGTGTAGTTCAATGGTAGAACTTCGGTCTTCAAAACCGATTGTTGTGGGTTCGAGTCCTGCCACCCCTGCCATAAAACTAATTTAGTTTATACAAACATTACACTATACACTATAGATTAGTAAGTATATAAGTTATGTTTCAGCATAGCTCATTTTATATTGAATTTTGATATTTTTTGATATTATAATGTATATATATATGTATAAACAACTCAATGACATTTATCAAAAAATTGGTAAAAATAGAAATTCATTTGTAATTGCATATGTTACATCAGATAGAGTTGGTTTACCGATGAATCGTACTTGCATAAACAATAATGCTATCAATTATTTTGGCAATATATTAGATAACGCAAAAATTAATAATAATAAAATAACACTAATTTTGCATACACAAATGGTGGAGAAGTTCAGGCCGCACGTAGCATTATAAACTTAATTATGGAATATTGCAGCGAATTGGAAATAATTGTACCAAGAAAAAGTCTAAGTGCTGGTACTGTTATGTGTTTAGGGGCCAATAAAATATTTTT
>CACZNK010000031.1 GCA_902782585.1 uncultured Ureaplasma sp.
CGAGTCCCATCGTTTCCGCCATAAAATAATATGAAAACAATAGACTATATCAAAAAATTAAATGGTTTAAAATTCTTTATTTTAGATACAAATAAAGGGACAAAACATAATGAAGACTATAAAAAATATTCCTATAATAAATATTTATTTAATAAATTAACTGTTGGATCAATATTTATTTACAGAAGACCAATTAGAACTTCTGAAAATAAGAAATTTTACTTTTTCGGGGGGGATGATTAGTAAATTAGAAAATAATGATTATGAAAAAGGTGGAACTACAGCATCTTTATCTAATTGTTTTAGATTAAAACAACATATATACCAAGGCAATCAAAAACTTGAAGTAAGTCCATTAACTAAAAGAAAGAAAAATCCCAAAAATTGATTACATGTATTTAATCAATACGGAATGACAGAAATTACACAAGAAGAATTTTATGGAATAATAGATAATACATACTGTGATTTAATAAACAGTTCTGTTAGTGATGATACTAAAATGGCATATGAGGAAATTAAAAATGTAATTGAAATTTATAAAGAGGGTCAAATAACAAAAAGTATTACAATACCATATCGTGGTAGATCATGAAAATTAAAGTATGCATATCATGAGGAATATGGTTATAAGTGTCAATTATGTGATAAATTATTTTTAAAAGCAAATGGTAAAGGTTACATAATTGATATCCATCATTTATTTCCTATTGCTAAAGGTAAAAGGATTACAAGTCTTAAAGATGTTAAAGGACTATGCCCAAATTGTCATCGATTTGTACATTCAATAAAAGATTTTGAAAATAAATCTTGAGATAAAATTGTTGATGAATATCAAAATAATTTAAAAAAGTAAAACAAGTTACTATAAAGGTAATGTATCTCTAGATAAACATTCTAACAAGATACTAAACATTGATTTTGCTCAATTTAGATTATCAATAACTGATGCAATATATCAATAATTATTTTGGTTCTTATAAATAACATTATATGATTCAGGGAATGATATACTTTCAGTTTTTTTACCATTAGCAACATAATTGCCATCTTTTGATATTTGTCCTATTGAACGGTTTAAAAATTTATACATTTGATCTTCATAATCATTTTTATCTGAACTTGATGTACTTGAATCTTTAAAAGCTTTTAAACAACAAATTGCATATCATGAATCAAAGAATCATGATGCTTCTGTATTAGGAATAAATGATTTTTCACGTTTCTTAGCTGTTTCACCTTCATTAGCATTAGTTTTAATATCATTAAATCAAAAATTTGCTGCTTGATAATTATCATTTAAATATCTTTTTATACCTACTGGACTAACCAAATCTTCACTAACAATTTTTAAAATTTTAGATTTATATGAACTTCCTAAATTATTCAAACTACATGGATAAATTAAATTTAACAATGCTGCATCAGCTTTTCTATAGTTAACATCTGATTGATCATAACCAGTACATTCACCACCATTATCAATTAAATTCTTAATTGTTTTATATCCTTCATTAATACAATTTTGTAATACTTCTCTATTACAATAGTCTTCATATTCATTAGATGATACTGTGTTAGTATATGATGCAATAAATGCAAGTCTATCTCCAGATGCATTAATTGTACCTAAATATTCCAACAATCTTTCTTCAGCATTGGTTACCAAACCAATTGATGAAGCTCTAACTGCTTCATTTTCTTCTCATGCACCAGAATCTGCCATTTGATAAAATTTTAATGCATTTAAATAAGCAACTAAATGAACAATTGTTTCAATTCGTTTTGTAGCATTTGGAATATTTTCCTTAGCTTGATTTAAATCATCAAAAGTTATTGACCCTTTATCAAGTGCAATAATTAATTCAGATAATAAAAATCCTAAAGCATCATTTTGTTTGTGGTTTCAATGTTCATCAGCACCATCAACTTGAACATCATTCAATGTAGAAGCATCAAATCTAATATGAGTAGCATTCATATTACCTTCTTTACTTAATAAAACTAGATGTGGATTTTTAATAGCGTTTTTAATACGTGCAATTTGTTTTGGAGTTGAATAATAATCTAATAATGATAATAAAACATTTTTTGCTTTTGTTTTGGATTCATCATTATCATCATTAATTAATTTTTTATATCCCCATACTGAATCACGCACTCAAATTTGGTTGTAATTTGTTTCACCAGTAGCATTGTCACTAGCTTTAATAAATGTTCCATATTCAGTAGTAAATGTTTCAACTTCCCTTACTTGTTTAGTAACATTGTATATTGAATTTATATTTTCATATGAATCTTGCATCAATGACTCAAGATCACTATTATGGCAATATACAGAATATTCAGTAGATTTATTAACTAATTTAAAAGTTTTTATTGATTGCAAATTATTATCTTTTTCAAGTTTTGCAATAAATTCTTCTAGAGGATTATTATTACATGCAGTTAATATAGTTGATGCAGGTATGATAGGTAAAATCAAAATACCTAATTTTTTTAAAATTTTATTAATCTTTCTCATAATAATACTTATTGTACTATTGTTAAATTAAGTTTGTAACTTATTTTTGTCAATAAAATATATAGTAAAATCATATTTACTTTCCCATAAATTACATGAGAATGATGGAATAGTTTAATTTATATAATGAATCACCGAGGATTTTGGGGAAAAGATGTCACATAATGACAATCTTCATAACTATATTTATAGTAATGATTGACTGATGTATTTAAAATTATCCAGCTTTTTCTTCTTCAAGCTTTTTTATACCAGTTCCAGCTGGAATTAATCGACCTAACATAACATTTTCTTTTAGACCTCTTAAATAGTCAGCTTGATTTTTAATAGCTGCATCAGTTAGAATTTTCTTAGTATCTTGAAAACTTGCTGCAGATAAAAATGAAGCACTATGTGCTGGAATATCATCAAGACCATAAATTACATTTATAGCGGTTATTGGTGCGCGATTTGCATTCAATAATTGTTTATTAATATCAATGTAATCATTAACATTAATGATTTGACCAACAAAGAATTCAGAATCGCCAGGATTCAATACTTTCATTTTATTAGTCATTTGACGAATAATAATTTCAATATATTTATCACTAATTTCAATACCTTGTAAACGGTAAACTTTTTGTACTTCTTTTAATAAGTATTCTCTAGCAGCTTTAATACCAGTTACACGTAATAATTCATCAACATCTACTAATCCATTAGTAATCTTATCACCAGGAAGAACATGATCACCAACTTTTACTCTAAATACAGCAGTTAAAGGTGCATTATATGAAACAATTTCATTTGTTGCATCAGTTTTAACTTCAATGACATACCTATCATCAGTTGCAGTTTTTGAAATTATTTTACCTGAAACTTCACTAATTAAAGCAAGTTCATAATCTTTTGGTTTAATCATATCAAATAATTGTTTTAAACGTTCAAAACCTTGAGCAATATTACCACCAGTGGATCCACTAGCACCACCAGTATGGAATGTACGGAGGTTCAATTGTGTACCGGGTTCACCAATAGATTGCGCAGCAACTACACCAATAGCTGTACCAATTTCAACAGGTTTATTTGTGGTCAAATCATTACCAAAGCAATGACGGCAAATACCATTTTTTGCTTTACAATGGATAGCACTTCTTACAGTAACTTTCTCAATTTTTGCATCTTCAATTGCTTTAGCAATTTCAGGAGTAATAATTTCATTTGGTCCAACTAATTGTTTATTTGTTTTTGGATCAAATACAGCATCTAAACTATAACGATTAACAATTCGATCATATAATGACTCAATAACTACATTATCAAATGTATCAATAATTGCTGAAACTTCAACACCTTTTGTTGTACCACAATCATCTTCGGTAACAATAACTTCTTGTGCAGAATCAACAAGTTTTCTTGTCATATAACCAGATTTTGATGTTTTCATTGCAGTATCAGCCATACCTTTACGTGCACCATATGATGAGTTATAGTATTCACTAATTGTTAAACCATCAATAAATGAATCTTTAATTGGAATTTCAATTGTATCTTTAATAACATGTCCACCTGTTTTACGCTCATAGTTATATGAACGGTTCATTAATCCTCGCATACCAATCAATTGGGTAAACTGGGATACATTACCACGTGCACCTGAATTAGCCATAATAATTACCGAGTTATTGGCATTTTTTGGATCATTCATGATCTTTTCAATGTCAGTTGTAACTTTATCTTTTACATTATTTCATAAACTAACAACTTTGGTATATCTTTCATCATCAGTTAATAAACCTTTATTAAATTGTTTACGGAACTTTGTAACTTGTTTATCTGCATCAACAAAGTATTCAGTTTTGTTTTTATATGTAGGAATGTCAAATACTGACATAGTAATTCCACTCTTTGTTGAATATTTAAATCCTAAATCTTTAATCTTATCCATTGTTGCAGAAACAACAGTATCAGCAAATTTACTATGAAGTTTTAAAATTAAATTACTTGCTGTTTTTTTAGCAAATGGTTTTGCTAATTCACGATCTTTGATTGCATCTTTAATATTTGTGGTAAAAGGAATTAAATCATTTTTAGCTAATCCACCATTGATATTATTTATATAACCAAATGAACTTGGTAATGCATTATTAATTAAAATCTTACCAATTGTTGTTACAATAATTCCATCTTTGCCAAATGTTTTTTTACTAAAGGCTTTAGTTGAAATACCAACTAATGCTTTTAAATCAACAACACCTAACTGGTAAGCTTTAATAGCTTCACTTATTGATGCAAAAATAATACCTTCACCTTTAGCACCTTTAGTTTCAGTAGATAAGTAATAAATACCAATTAACATGTCTTGTGAAGGAGTAATAATTGGTTTACCATCTTTTGGACCTAAAATATGTTTAGCAGCCATTAAATAATCTCTAGCTTCTTTTACTGAAGCTGGCATAATTGGTAAATGAACAGCCATTTGGTCACCATCAAAGTCAGCATTAAATGCTGCACATGCTAATGGGTGTAAGCGAATAGCTTTACCATCTACAACCTTTGGTTCAAAAGCTTGGATACCAAGACGGTGAAGTGTAGGTGCACGATTTAATAATACTGGACGTTGTTTAATAACTTTGTACACAACTTCTCAAATTTGATCATCTTCCTTTGTGATCATTTGTTCAGCAATTTTAATATTGTTAGCAATTGGTTTAATTTCATTACCAATATCATCAGTTTTTCTAATTAACTCATGAATGATATATGGTTTAAATAATTTCAAAATCATTGAACTCGGAATACCAGCTTGAGTTAATTTTAAATCTGGACCAACAACAATTACTGAACGACCTGAATAGTCTACACGTTTACCTAATAAGTTTTGTCTAAATAAACCTTGCTTACCTTTTAAGTGATCAGTTAATGATTTTAACGCTCGATGATCTTTTGATAATATTGGTTTACTTCTACTTGCATTATCAAATAATGCATCAACTGATTCTTGAAGCATACGTTTTTCATTATTTAAGATAATTGTTGGAGCATTTAAACTCATTAAATGTTTTAAACGTTCATTTCTAATAATGATTTTTCGATAAAAGTTATTGATATCACTTGTAGTGAATTTACCACCATCAAGTTGAACAATTGGACGTGTGTCTGGAGGAGTTACGGGAATAACTTCAAGAATCATCCATTCAGGTTTGTTATTTGATTCGATGAATCATTTAATTGTTTCAATACGACTAGTTAATTTCCTAAATTCAATTTTACTTGGATCAGCTTTCTTTAAAGCTCTTTGAACTTTATTAAATTCAGCTTGCAAATCTAAAGATTTTAATAATTTTTGAATAGCTTCAGCACCAATACCAAAAGTAATTCCAGTGTATTTTGTAATGAAATTAAATACTTCTTCAATACTAAATGGTAATGAAGAATTTTGCAACCTTGTATAATAGTCATTTGCCCGTTCATATTCAAATGATTTCTTATTAAGTTTTTTCATGATATTTTCTTTTAAAATCTTTCGTAATTTATTACGGTTAGATCTTGAAAATTTTGGATTATTTAAATCTATTACTTCTTTATTATTAAAGATTTTGTTACCATTGTTGTTTAAAATAACATAGTTTACAAAATAAACTATTTGTTCTACTTCTTTATATGGAATATCTAATAATAAAGAAATTTTTGATGGGTTTGGTAATTCCTTAATCATTCAAGTATGAGCAATAGGAACAGGTAATTTAATATGACCCATTCTTTCACGACGAACAATTGATTCAGTAATTTCAACACCACATTGTTCACAAACTTTACCACGGTATTTAATTTTTTTATATTTACCACAAGAACATTCAAAATCTTTTACTGGACCAAAAATTGCTTCATCAAACAATCCACCCTTTTCAGGTTTTAATGTTTTATAGTTAATGGTTTCACTACGTGTAACTTCACCATGTGACCAACTTAATATCTTTTCTGGAGAAGCTAAATGTATATTTAAACCTTTTATTTCATCAATTTTTTTAATCGACATAATCTATTCTCCAATCCTTTAAAATACATCCTCATCATTATCATTATCAACATCAAAATCATTTATTGATGCAACACTATTTTGATTTTCATTTTGTTTATCTTCATCATCACTTACAGCAGTGTATGAATTGATGTCTTCAATTTTATTATCATTATTAATTACTGTCATATTTAGTGCTAAACCTTGTAATTGTTTTGATAATAATTTAAATGTTTCTGGTAATCCAGGTTCAGGAATTCTTCTTCCTTTAACGATAGCACTATAAGTAGCATTACGCCCTTTTACATCATCAGATTTAATAGTTAAAATTTCTTGTAAGTTATGGGCAGCACCATATGCTTCAAGTGCTCATACTTCCATTTCACCAAATCTCTGACCACCATTTTGTGATTTACCACCAAGTGGTTGTTGAGTAATCTTACTATAAGGACCAACAGCACGGGCATGGATTTTATCATCGACCATGTGATCAAGTTTCATCATATACATAACTCCAACAGTTATTAAATTATCAAATGGTTCACCAGTTTTACCATCATATAATTGGAATTTACCAATTTTAGATTTATCATTTGTAGCAAATCCAGCTTCTTTAATGTTATTAATTACGTCATTAACTTTTGCACCACAGAATACTGGAGTAATTGCTTTGTAATTTAAAATTTCAAGATCAAGCCCAGCATTCTTAACCATTAATAAGATATCATTTGGTGAAATCTTATGTTTTGCTTCTTCCATAGTTTCAACTTTATTTTGTTTACA
>CACZNK010000032.1 GCA_902782585.1 uncultured Ureaplasma sp.
CAAAGGTCAAGGAATATTTAAAATAACTAACCTTAAAAAAATAGGTTCATATACTGCAGTTATTACTGTACCTGAAAATTCATATTACAATAAGGTAAGTAAAAAGGTGAAAATAACTGTAAAATAATGAAAAGTAGTTTAATATAATTTAAGAGTTTTATAATAAATCTTCTTTTTTTTCTTATTTTTTAAAAACATAAGAATATTGAAAAAGTTACAAAATATAACATGTTGGATTTATCTGCTGAATTTTCCAGAAATAAATAATTGATTTATTACACTTATTTAGTTATTACTAATAAGCACATCTTATTTAATGCAATGAGTATTTAAATAGTTTATACACGTTATATACTGGAAGTTATTACATTTAAGGAGTATATCTGGAATAATTGATTTTTATTATGAATATTTTGTTCAATTTTATTCTATGAAATCTCCAAGAAATATTTAATATAGTTTTGAATAAAAATAATTATTATGCAATATGAAAAAGCTACTATCAAAAAAGCAGTTAAAAAATATAAAACAGTTAAACATGGTGTAAAAGAATCAGTATCTGTTAATATTAATTTAGGTGCAAAATCTGATTTTAATGATGGTGATAAAGTTGTAATATTACCATTATCTGATTTTAATAAAGTATCTGATGTTAATGTTGATGATCTAAAAAAAAGTATTGCAGAAAAAGATGAAACAATAACAGCATTAAATGATAAAATAGCTAAATTAAATGATGAAGTTGATGATTTGAAAGCATTATTATCTGATAAGGATTTAATTATTAATGATTATGAAAAAAAGATTGTTATATTGGATAATGTTGATATATCTGATTTACAAGAGAAAGCAAAAGAATTAGATAAATCTAAAAATGTTATTATATTACAACAAAACCAGATAATAGAATATAAAGATTTAGTTAATTACTATAAAGAAACAAGCAATGCTTATAAAAATCAAAATGTATTAAGTAAATTAACTGGTAAAGATGTAACTGCTGATATTGATAAACCAAAACTAATTTTAATTGATTATTCTGGAAATATAACTAATCCAGATAATGATGATGATAATTCATAGGATCATTATTTTTACACTTTTTTTTATTCACAGAAATTTCATAGAATTTCATAGAATGTTTTTTTATTCATAGAATTTCACAGAATGATTTTTTGCAAGTTTTTCTTTTTTGTTATTTTGTTTAATATTTAGCTAATTTTATTTAAAATTTTGAACAGTTGCAATTGATGGTTTTTTGATTTTAAGATGCTATTAAAATTAGATTTTTGGGTATAATTTCATATAGATATGTTACAATTTTTAGTGTTTTTTCTTAATTTTTGATTTTTGCAGTTATGGGATTTTTGAAATTTTGATGTATTTTAATTAAAGAATGGTATAATATTATGATAATGTTGTATGTTCCAATGTTATTATTTTTGGTACAAGTATTGTAATAATTGCACCAGTTGATGAAATTGGTGAATAGCTGGTGGGATATAAGTATGTCCAGACAATACCTAAATTTGATGTTATTGCACCATCACTATAATTATCATACTTATTGCATCAAGTATTAAAATAATCAATCATTCATTCAATTAAATTAAAAGTGGTGAAAATTCCAAATGATGTTTATATTTTTTTATGATTTGAAATTTTAAACAATGTTTAATATTTTGAACAAATTTATATTTTATTCAAACCATCAAAATTAGTTTTACAACAAAAATATATTAACTGCAACATACTAAAAATAATATTTAGTGAAATCAATTTTGATGAATTGATGACAAAAAATCAAAATAAGGTGATCTAAAAATGACAGAAAAAAAACCATTAACAATCAGAATGGATAAAGAATTGGTTAAAAAGTTAAAAGTTAAAGTTGCATTATGTGATACATCAATAAATGAGTATGTAGCAAAATTAATTGAAGATGATGTTGATGATGTGGATATATCTAAAATAATAAAATAGGATTGATTTAAAATGTCTGGGATTAATCCGAAATATCTGAATGTTGAAAAAAAGGTGCAGTATAACATCAGATTAAACCAAAGGTTAATAGATAAAATTACTACTTATGCTGAATTAACTGGAAACACTACAACAAATATAATTAATACTGTTTTAAATGATTATTTTGCAGACAAAGTTGTATTAAATGATTATTTAGATAATATTGGTGGTGTTGCTGTTAAAATACCATATTCAATAAGTCAGAAAAATGGAATTATTAGTGGTGCAGATGAACTAACTGGATCATTTGCTAATGATCAATATGTTAAAGAATATTTAAATGATTCACTTAATGTTTATGAAGAGTATTTATCAGAATTATTTGAAGTTAAAAAGATACCTAACAATTTAGATATATTTATTGATGATACTTATGTTGCAAATGTGAAATTATTTGATCCTAAAAATGTAATACATTCTGGAATTGAATTATTTGTATATAATTTAACAGATCAGATATTTGGAAATAAAAATATTGATGATGATTTTAATTCATTTATTAATTGTTTATATTGCATCTATTTTGAAGTTACTAAATCCAACAAAGTTAATATATATTTAATTGATTATATACATGCAATTAATTTATTATCTGCATCTGGTAATAATGAGTATAAAGAATTGATTGTTGCATGTGCAAATGAATTAGAAAAAGTTGATGATCAATTAAATAAAATGTATAATGAATATGAAAAAGAAAAACAAAGAATAGATGGTGAAAATATTAATCAACTTATGCAGGGTGCACCATTTATTGATGAATCTGCTGATTTAGAAGATAAGATTTTGGAAAAATATGAAAAGATATGCGAAACTGCAATATCTGAAATAGCTGATAAATATAATTCAAATAATATTATTCCATTTGGAACAGATGTATTTAATAAAATAGCTGTTAAAACAGCAGATGAATTAAAATCAAATAGAATTAATGAACTTATTGATGAAAATAAGGTGATGAAAAATAACCTAACAGAAATTTTAAAAAGAATAGAACAATTAGAAAAAAAGTAACTGGAAAAATAAGAACCATAAGTTGATTTAAAAGTAAAAAAATATTGAAATATCAACACAAATATTATATATTAGTTTAAATAAAAATATTATCATGTAAATTAAGAAATGTTGAAAAAAATAGTAATATAATGGTTCCAGATACTACCAATATCTGAAAACCATGAAAATAATACAAATCAAAAATTTGTATTGGAAAACTAAAATCAATACTTATTTTTGTTTTTTGTTTATAAATAGTGATTTCCAAGTGTATATTATACTTATAGCAAATCATATCAATTCATGGAAAACCATTAAAACAATACTATTTTTAAAATATTCCTTTAATTTGCATTAAAAAATTAAAAGGAGAAATAAATAATGGTTTTAAAAACATTAAGTAGTAATATTGATTCAAATCAATATTATAATAAACATAAAGTGAAAGATACTGATGAAAAAGTGGATTTGCATTTAAGAGTTGCACCAGAAATAGCAGATGATATTACAAAAATTGTTGCTGTTTATAGAGATTATGGGATTGATAAAAGAGAATTAACCAAATCTGATTTAGGTGCTGTTATCTTTAAAGATTTTATTGATAATTTAGATGATGATGAAACTGCTATTTTAAATATTTTTAGTAAAGTAAAAGCATTTAGAGATGGTGGTGTTGCTTAATGGCTGATATTTTACTTAATAAAATTAATGATATAGTTGAATCTGGTGAATATGCTTATGATTTATTTTATATTATAAAAGAATTTGTTGAATCAATTGATGTTAAAAAATCTGAATATTCATTATCTGCATATGAAAATATTTTACATACATTAAACAGTTATTTAGAAATAGTAAAATTATTTAATGATTATTCCACACCACAAGTTAAAGATAAAATAAAATCTGATGCTGATTTTGATATGAATAAGCTAAATATTATTTATCATCAAACTTTTAAAGCAATAAGCAAAAAATTAGATGAAATAAATGCTGAATATGAAAAAATGGTTGATGAATATCATGCAGAAATGGAATCTGAATTTGTTTTTGGTGGTGTTGCTTAATGGGAGATTATACAAAGATAGATATCACAGATGAAAGAATTGAATATATTGCTGATCGTATACACGAATTAACAGATTATTTAAATTTATCTGATGATGATGTAATTGATCTTTCAGTTGGATTATTATATTTAGTACTACAAGCAATACCAGATAATCATTTAGATATAAATTTTAAATTGTCTGATGAAGATATAAATATACTTAATGAACCATCTAAAAAGATTAAGGAATATATAATTGATTTTATTGGTGATACAGAAAAAACAATAGCTTTTATTGAATCTGAATTGCATAAAATAGGTTATATTAATAATAATAATAGAGGTGTTGCTTAATGGCTGATTATATAAGTAATAGCATGATTAATTTCTTTAATCTTTTAATAAATAATTGTACAATCATATCTGGAAATAAACAAATGGAAAAAGAATTGATTAAAGATATAATGTCAATACAATATAATGACTTATCTAAATCATTAATTATTGAAACAAAGAAATATAATTATGTTTTAGTGGAAAATAATGACTGTTTAGTATTATCAGAATATAAAAAGAATTTAACAGATGAAGAAAAAGGGGTGATTATAGAATGAAAAAAAGGGCTGGTGCTAAAAACAGCACCAAAAACAAAGAACAAACAGTTATTAATAATTTCTGTTTTTTAAACTATTTAAATGAATCTATTACTGCAATTAATGGTGGTGATGTAAGTGAGTAATGAAAAAACCAATCAAGACAATTCACCAGCAGATGCAATATTGAATCCTTTAAATGAATTAATTACAGAAAAAGAATCCGAAATATTGGATCTTAAAAATTCATTTTTAGATGATGATGCAATTGCAGATAATGTTATTTTAAGTAAACCAATAGCTGATGATGTTAATTCAAATCAATTTCAGTTGCTTTATATTGATAATGAAATGTATTATTTAATACATATACCAGAACATAGTGAAGTGGCTGTTGTTAATAAATATGATGCTTATGAAATACCATCAAATTTAAAACCAGATAAAACATTATTTGGTATTATTAAATCTGATATTAATAGGATCATAAATCCAAATATGGATATTCCATCAACAGAATCTGAAATTGAAAAAATTGTTGCTGATATGATTGCATCACTAAATGAATTTATTACATCTAATAATAAAGAACAGCTAAAACAAACATTAAAAGATGCAGATGATATTGTAAAAGATATTATTAATGAATATTCCATTAAAATATCAGAAAAATATGTATCAAAAATTGAATCAAAGATATTTAAAACATTAGATGCTGATAGAGAACCATCTCCAAAATTATTAGCTAATTATCTAAATCATAATGGTAATTTCTTTTTAGAATACACCACACGAAAAAGATATATGAAAACTGGAAAAGGATTTAAAGAAATTACTGATAAAGATATATCAGCATTCTTTAATGAATCATTTGGATATAATGAAATATCTGAAAAGAAATCAAGGGAAGTATTAGGATTTATAACAAGGGAAATTGAAACAAATTATGACCTAATACAATTTGAAAATGGAATACTAAATACAGATGATGAAATATTCCATGAAAATGTATTTGATGATAATGTATTGCCAAAATTAGTTGTACCATTCAAATATACACTAAATGCCAAATCCGAATTTGAAAAAACCGATTTATATAATGAAAATAAGAAAATACTACAATCTAATAGATGGGAATGGAATGAAGATTTATTTTATAAATGTGTTGGATCATGTGGAATGGCTATTAATGAAATTGATAAATTAATAGTTATTGTTGGAGATCCTAACAGCAGAAAATCAACATTACTAACCATTTTAAAAAGGATTTTTAAATATAGTGAAGTGAAACTACAAACCATAGCAGAAAATCCAAGATTCCAATTATTACCAACAATAGCAAAAGATATTAATATTGATGATGATATGCAGAATTTTAGAATTGAAAAAATAGGATTTTTAAATACATTTGTATCAGGCAATGGTGGTGAAGTTGAAATTAAAGGTGCAAATATTGGTGCAAAATTAACTGGTGAAACTACACCAACAATTGTTGGTGCATCTAATACATTACCATCAATAACTGGTGATGGATTTGAAAGAAGATTAATTTTAATTTTAGCTGAAAATTATTTTAGTGAATCTGAATCCAAAAAATCTTATATGAAAGGTATATTATCTGGTAAAAGAGATGATGAAATTGGATTAATGTTTAGTTATTCATTACAGCAGTATTTTGAAATTAGAGATAATTCAATTATCAATGAAGAGCAGAAAAAAGCAATGATTGATGAATGGGAATGGAAATCCTATCCAGCAAAAAAAGGTGCTGAAATAATGTTCGTTGATGAACATGGATTATTTGAAAAATTAGATGAATTAATTGACTCTGGTAAAGTAGTATCATATGAAAGTGTCAGTAAATGGCAAATAAAAGTAGAATTGTATAAAGAAATTAATACAAAGGAAACTGAAATTAAAGTGATTAATACATTTGTACCAGTAAAGATTGTAAACCAAAAGTTTAAGGAATTTTATGAAATTGCATATGAAAGAAAAAAGATTTTTAAAGAGAATAAAAAACTATCTACAAGGGTTATCAAATCTGCAATGGAAAATGCTGGATTTTATCAAACAAATAGAAGATACAAGATTAATGAAACAGATTATGAAAACGAAAAAGTTTATGATGATTGTATTGATATTGATTCTGCAATAGGATTTGATGATTGGAAAACAATGTTCTAAAAAGTGTTGTATTCCACTATTACCTAATTTGATATAGTGGTAAAAATGTATATGTTTATTACCGATATTACCAATATTACCAATATTTCTGTACTGCTGGAAAAAAAGTATAAAAGAAAAAAATATGAGTGCAAGATTTCTGGTAATTTTGGTAATAAAAGTAATAAAAATACTATAATATTACATTTATTACAAGTGTTTTCAAATAGTGGTGATAATATAACATTTTTTATTTTTTCTTTTTAATGTGATGATTAGAGAATAAAAGTAATTTAAAACGTATAGTGATTTTATGGTTTATAAAAAGAAAGATTTTTACTATGATTTCTATAATAATCATTTTTACAGAGATTTTATATTTGTAAATAGTAATAAGAACCTTAAATATGATACTGAATCACCATATTTACCATATGATCCAAATGTTGATTTTAAAAGAAATATTATTAATTTCTTATTAAAGCAAACAAATCCAAATAGTAAAATTCAAGGTGCTTTTTACAGTCAGCTTACTTATTATAGAGATATTGGTGATTTAAGGATTAAAAATGAATCTGATAGATTTTGTAATTGTTTATTTTTTGATTTTGATGCAGATAATGAAAAATTACATGATTTGAAAAATGATATTAAACGATCATTTGATGATTTAACTGGTAAAGATAGGATTAAAAGAATTAATGAGATCCAAAATGAATATCAGAATATTTTATTTACATCTGATGTTTTAGATGAACCATTTGCAGATGCTAAAAAGCTATATAATTTCTTTAAATCCAATAATATTAATTGTTATACTGTTTTTTCTGGAAGTAAAGGGGTACATATGTATTGTTTTTTTGATGAATGCAAATTAATTAATTATAGTGCTATTTCTAACAAATTGGCTGAATCATACAAAGCAGAATTAGGTTTATCAACATTAGATTTAGCAGTTAATAAAGATGCTATTGCAAGGAAATCACGGGTTATTTATTCCAAGCATGAAACCAGTAATTTATTTGCAACACCATTTGATATTGAATCTGAATCAATTGTTGATGTTTTAGAAAATTCCAGAAAACAGAATATAGAACCATTTGTTTTAGATGATTATATTATTAAAGATGATGCTTTTATTAAGGTATTAAAAAGTATTGATAATGATGTACAATCTAAAAATGATGTTATTGTTGCAGAAAAAAGAAAAAATTATAATTTATCTGGTAAAGGAAAAATTATAAATGATGATTTTTTAGGTGAAATTTCAATTGGATATGATGTTGTTGATTTAATGTTTAAAGATATGAGAATATTATTAAAAGTAATATTAGGTGAACCAGTAAGAGCATTTAAAAATTATAATTCCTATTTATGTCCATTCCATGATGATCATTCACCATCTGCAAGAGTATATGAAAAAAATTTTTTATGTGCAACTGAAAATTTGCATTTGAATTATTTTGATTTTATTAAAAAATATTATGGTTTAGATTCTGATGATGCTGTAAAAGAAAAAATGAAAGAGTTGAAAAATCTGGTGATAAATCAGCAATGATTGAACTGCTGTAATTATTGAAGATGCTATTGATTATATTATCAGATTATCAATTACTTTTTATTATTTTAATAGCTTTTTTATTTATTTTATGTGGTATGTGTTAGTAAAGAATAATGATATTAATTCTTATATATTCAGCAACAATTTTATCTTATTTTTACATTTTTACATATAAAAAAAAGAACCAGATCCAGATAATGATATGGATCAATAACAATATGACCTATAAAAACCTATAA
>CACZNK010000033.1 GCA_902782585.1 uncultured Ureaplasma sp.
AATCTAAAATAACATCAGATTTTAAATTAACTTTACCACTAAAAGGTTCATATGTACCAACTAAAGCTAGATAACTACCATCTCTTTTACGACGAGAATCAACAGCAATAATACGATAAAATGGACTTTTATGTTTACCTAGTCGCGTTAAGCGAATCTTTACCAATTTAATACCTCCAAAATAAAATTAACATAAAGTATTATATATAAACTATTTATGGACTAATTAAAATATATCAAGAATGGTTGTGTTTTTTTATGGCTGGGTAGATTGGATTCGAACCAATGCATACCTGATTCAGAATCAGATGCCTTACCGCTTGGCTACTACCCAAATATATGGTGCTGAATTCAAGAATCGAACTTGAGGCAAGTGATTACCATTCACTTATTTTTCCACTAAACTAATTCAGCAATAATTTAAAACTCGATTAACCAAATACTTTTTTTAATACCTAATTTTTTGATAACTTCTTGACCTTTTAATGATTTTAAGCTTGCTAAAGCAGCTACACCTACAACCTGTGATTTAGACATTTTAACTAATTTATAAATAGCTTTAATTGTTCCACCAGTTGCTACAACATCATCAACAATCAAAACTCTTGCATTTGGTTTTAGTGCATCAGCATGAATTTGTAATTCATTAGTACCATATTCAAGACTATACTTTGCTGAAAATACTTTACGTGGTAATTTATTAGGTTTTCTAACAGGAACAAAACTTACTTGGGCTTTGTTTGCTAATGGCAAACCAAATCAAAAACCACGTGATTCTGGTGAAAGAATAGCATCATATTTTAAATTGGCAGTACGTGAATATAATTCATCGATTACTTGGGTAAATATACGACTATTAGCCAATATTGGTGTTAAATCTCTAAATAATATACCTTTAACTGGGTAATCTTTTACACAAGGAATGTATTTTTTTAACACTTTATCTAATGGTTGGTTTTTAATTTTTGAGTTTTGTTTTTTCATAACTATTCGCCTCTATTTCTAGTATTAATGTTTATTGTGTTAATTAATTCTTCATCAATCTTATCTAAATTATTTTTATCAGTTGATAATTGAATTCTTCTTACACGAATTCTATATAGATTATGTAAATTACTAAATGAATACATAAAGTTTGGTAGGATGATATTATTATTCAATATCATAACTAATACACCAATTAAAATGTTGATTGTAAATAAAATTAATGTTGCTGGTAAAAATAAAGTCATAACTATAGCTGTAACAATATATAATCCCATAATTTGAATTGAACATTCATTAAATAAACTAATTGAATATGTATATAAACTTTTTAACTCATTGTATAATGTTGGATTAAGTTTTATATATTTTGAACAAATAGCAGAGATTAATGCATACATAAATATGTATTCCATGATACCAATCATAACAAATGCATAACCTGTATAAATATTAATTGTAAGATGGAATATTACTATTAATCCAAAACTCAATCCACAAGTTAATACAAATGTTAAAAAAGTTGGAATGATGCTATATCAATTAAATCTTACTAGTGTATAAACTGACATTAATGCTCCAAATGTTAATAAAATCCATAAACATTTTAAACTAAAATCGATGGTCATCTTATTATCAACATTTTGAATAAAATAATTAACAATACCATTGTTTTCTAGAGCGGTAACTAAATCAACATATTCATTTGTTTCAATATTAAATATCATAGCTGTTTCAATTGAATAATAATCATTATTAATCTTAAAGTTATATCACTTTATATTTAATGAGCTTAATGCCTCCATAATTTTAGTTTGAGTAATATCACCATCATTTTTAATCATTAAAAATGTACCAGTTTTAAAACCACTTAAATTAACCATATTTAATCCGAACATTAAAGCAAGGGCAAAGATAATTAACATGACTATTATTGAAATATATGGAATAAATCATTTCTTTTTGAAACTTAAATTATTAGTAATAGTAATCCTACTAATATAGTTATTTTTAGTTAAACCAGCATTAATATGTTTTTGTATTGAACTTGAAGTTAGAATTTCAAAACGTTTATCAATTTGGTTAGAACTAATGTCATAAACATTAGATGAAAATCATTTAAAATTATACATCCCAATGTTATTACCAAATACTAACATTTGATTTAAATAATTAAATCCACAAATTAATGTAAATGATAATAGTGAACCAACAATCAAGCTCATACTTAATGCAAATATTTCACTAATTGAAAAAAATAACATAACAACTCCTGCAATTAAACTAATTGCATGGAAATCTAAAATAGTAATTATTGAATACTTAAAACCAAATTTTATTGATTGATTCAAAGTCTTATGGTTAATATGATTACTTTTAATTTTATTTAAAAGACAAATTAATGAAACTGATGAAACTAACATTGTAATCGAAATACCAATCAATAATCATATCGATAAACCAAAACCACTTAAGAACATAATTAATGGTAATAAACCCATAGGTAAAATCATTCATGCAAATGATATTAATCCTGGAATTCGATATAAAATTGAAACCACAATACCAATAATTAACAATAAAATTGCAACTGCTATTAATGTAGTGGTTGAAGCAGTACTAATTTGGAGAATTGATTTGTTAAAATCAGAATTAATTAATGAGACATTAGTATTAGAAGTAATACCATTTTGTAACATTCTATTAACATCTCTTGATTCAGATCATGATGGAGCAATAACATTCATCAATGGTAATGTTGATTTTTGTGAAGTCATTGATTTATATATTTGACTAGTTGTAAAAAATTTATTTGAGGAATTAGTAATTGTCAACCAATTACCATCTGAATCAAGACTTGATTTTGTTGGATTTTTATCAGGTAAATAATCAGTAAAATTATCTTTATTAGCAACACCGAGAATGTATTTATCTAAAAATTCATATTTTAATATTGAACTTTTGCCGATTTCTATTTCGTCTTTTCCTTGATCATTTTTTTTAGTATCTTGCAAAGCATAAAGAATATTTGAACTTTCAAACGAATTTTTAGCATCAATTGATTCAAATGGTAATTCTTTTTGTTCTAATGGATCACGAATATTTTTACAAAAACCATGACTTTCATTAAATTTGTAAGTATTGTCAATAAAACCATAGTTATCTAATCATCCATTAGCATTCATTTCTTGACCAAATCTTCTTTGATCATCTGTTAATTGGTAATATACATCCCGAACGTTATTTGCATATTTTTGGTTATGTTCATACTGATATCAAACAAATGAAATGAAATTCATTTCATTAATCATTCCATTAAAATTATGAACAATAATCATAAATGGTGTTGTACTAATTTCACCTTCTGAACTTGAATTTTTAGCCTTATAAAAAGTTTGTTTTATAGAATTTGGAGAGTAAGTATCATTTTCTAATTTTTTACCAAAAGAATATTGCGATCGTAATTTAATATGAATTTTATTTTGTTTAGTATCTACTTTAATTTTTGAATCAGCATCAGTTAAACTATCATCATTTTCCTGATTTATTTCTCACATGTATAAATTAGAATCTTTAAACCCATTATCTTTATAACCATCAGAATAAATAACATTGAATTGACCAATGTCCATATTAGCATAATATGCTAATGCAAGAGAAACATCTTTATTTTTATCATCATCTTTTGTAATTGCTGGATCTGATGATTCTAATTTATAGTTATTGATACTTGCATTAATAAATGCATGATAAATATTATTAGTGTCTTTAGTAATTTCAGTTTTTACATTTGAATTTGAAACTTTTTTATCAAGTAAATATTTTGAATAAATATCAGCAATATTATTCAACTCTAATTTAAGATTGTCTAAATTAACTTTAGCTTTTTTATCAATAGCTGGATTTTCTGATTTATATGGATCAAGCTCATATCGAACATTAATTACAGAGTTATAATTATCTCCATTAAAATTCTTTTTTATACTAAAAAATGAACTTACACCAAAACCAACAAATGCTAATAACATAAGAAAAAAACCAATAATTATTGAAACTAAACTGCTTCGTTGTTTTTTGTTGCTAGTAGATGACATAATAAATATTATAAATATAAATAAAAATTTTAATTAT
>CACZNK010000034.1 GCA_902782585.1 uncultured Ureaplasma sp.
TCTCTATATTAAATAAACAATTTTTAATTAAAAAAGAAAAAATTATAAATTAATTAATGTTTTAAAAAAATAATTTAAATGAAGAATATAAATAAAATTAATAAGGAAGACATAACTTATCAAGAAAATAATGGAGAAATAAGTATATTTGATTCAAATTATAAAACATTTGAAAAAGAGATAAATTATGATCCGATAATATGTGTTCATTGCGGTAGAAACACTTACAACAAAAAAAATAAAGAAGAATTATATAATGGAATGAATTTAAAATGCCCTAATTGTTCCGAATATTTTTATTATTCTAAGTGTCCAAAATGTAAAAAATTTCATATAATACCAAAAGTAAATCATGAAGGTGAGCTGATATTATGCCCAGATGACAAAAATTGTAAAAACAATTATTTTCAAACATGTTGTGTAGAAAAAAATTGTCCAGATGTTTTCAATTTTACACGAGCTAAGATTTATACAAATTTACCAGCAGGAGTAATATATGACCACAAAAAACAATACATTTTTCAAAAAATTTCCTGCTATTTTTGTTATAGGCCAATTGACTTTAAAACTAAAGAGGAAAATAATATTAACAGGTACTATGAAGGTCAATCTGTTGCTTGCCCTTACGAAGATTGCAAAAGGAAATTTAATAGGATTATATGTCCTAAATGCACAGGGGTGATAATAACAGAATTAGGAATGTATAAAATGGGTTCTAAAATTAAGTGTAATAATTGTAATTATATATTTTGTAAAATATACTGCACTTTTTGCTCAAAATTGAATCCTTTAGATAAAAGTTCTTTTAAATACGGTGAATTTGAATGTAGATATTCTTCATGTTCAAAAATATCTCATATAGCAAACTGCCTATTTTGTCATAGGATGAATTATTTCTCATTAGAAAAAGGTCAAAATTTAATTCAAGGTCAATTAATCAAATGTGGCTATGAAGACTGTCAAAAAGAATTTCAGAGTGTGATATGTCCAGGATGTCATAATTTAAATCCATTTCCCAATGGTGATTTCATTTTTGGGAAGTTATATAAATGCAAATTCAAAGCGATTTGTTCTAAAAGTTTCATGGTTTTAGTTTGTGCTAATTGTTGGACCTTTTCAAGAACAATGGAAGAAATGGAAGGAAAAAAATATACTTGTGTTAAATGCCAGACTTTATTGTCAAATTTTGGATGCCCTTATTGTCATAAGAGCATATTAGATGTTAATAGTAATTACGAAAAAGGAGAAGTAATGAAATGTCCTTATTGTTTTAACAAATTTTCTTTCACAAGATGCTATGACTGCAAAAGGTTAATATATTATAAAAATGAACGCTCTATTTTAGGCAAAGCTGTTACTTGTGAATGCGGGGTAAATTCGGTAAATATAATTTGTCCTTTATGCAATGTTAGAATTTCTATATCAAATCGAGATAATGATGTAGAAATTGGAGAAAAAATAAATTGCCCAAATTGTCAAAAAATGTTCGAATATAATGAAAATAGTGAATTAAATAAAGAAGAAAATGTTTATTTTAAAAATTTGAGATGTATAAATAATTTAAGAGGAAAAAAATTTGATTTTGGGAAAGGGGAAATTGATGAAAATTATATCGAAAAACAAAAATTAATTTTAGATTCTAGAATATTTTTAAATAATAGTAGTAATATAACACAAAATGAAACTGATTATTCTATAAAACAAACAGATTTAAGTTTATCAGAAAATATAATAAAAACAAATTTATGCATTGTTTGCCAATGTAATGATAGAGAAAGCATATTTTTTCCATGTGGTCATAGATGTACCTGTTATAAATGTGCTGTTTCATATTTAGAAGTTTTTAAAAAGTGTCCAAGGTGTAATAAAGAAGCAACGGGAATTATTCCAAAAATATTTGAAAGTTATATTTATAATTGTGAGAATTAGTATTAATTTATATTAAACAAAATAGAGAAATTATCCTATTTTAATAATCTATTAATGAAAATAATATAAAAGTATGAGCTATATATAAACTAATTATGATATTAATTGAAAAATTAAGTTTAAATCTAATATAATTAATATATATCTTTTTATTACCTAATGCAATATTAATACAAGCTATTATATTTATTTTTCTATTATTAATATTATTATAACTTGCGCATTTAATCTTTTTATGTAATTCTTGACTCTTTTCTTTCATAATTAATTAAAATTAATTTTTTTTATTTGAA
>CACZNK010000035.1 GCA_902782585.1 uncultured Ureaplasma sp.
GACATCTTTTTTGAACAATGAACAAGAAGTTAATGAACTTGCGATTGCTATATTTAAAACTAATGCACTTGAAGTTCATAAAAGTGTTTTTAGTTTTTTAGATAGCTTAAAGTTCTTCATATATATGAATATATATTATTATATAAAATTAACCATAGTATTAAAATGGTTACTAGATATTAACAATACATACTCAATTCACTGACTATAATTATAATCACTATATTAATATTTGATGAATGAATTTTGAATTATTAAAAGATTTTTATTCGTTCAGCTAATAAATCAATTTGTGAATTTAAACATTCAATTCTACCTTTAACACCAACTATTGCTCCAGATTTTAAAAATTTAAGTTCTCTTTTAAACACTTGATTATTTAATTTAATTGGAACTATTTGGTATTCAAGTTGATTTAATTTACCACTGTACAACACATTATCAATCCTAATGTAAATAATTGATCGTAATTCACCTTTATTAATTTTGATAGCCTCAACTATACCAACAATAGACATGAAATTCATAATTTAACTCTGTATCTAATTGATTTTAAACCATTGAAATCAATAAAAATCCTAAAAAAGTATGAAAATTTTACCAAATAAATATCGGACTTAATATTTAATAAACATCAATGTTGTTGAATAATTTAGTAAATTAATGAAATAAGTAAATCATTGAAGTATTTTAAGAATAAAAATTCAAATAGGTCAAAAAAATGAAATTATTAAAATTTTTATTAACATCATGTTTAGGAACATCATCAGCTGTATCAGTTTCTACTATTGCTACAAGTTGTGGAAATAAAAAAGACAAAAATGATAAAAAAAATAAAATTTCTGTGGAAAGAGTTCAATTAAATCTCCCAAGAATTGAAATGACTAATAGGATTAGATGAAACTATTAAGCTCAAATTTTTTTAGAAATTGCTACATATAAAACCGTAAGTTGAAAATCATCAAATACACCTATTGCTACTGTTGAAAAATGTCCAACCATTGAAGAATCTAAAATTATAGATGTTGGTATAGATGAAACAATTACTAAAGCAATAGTTGATGGTAATAAATTTGATAGTTGTGAAGTTCAAATAAACCAGTACATACTAATAATATTAATCATTATAAAAAGAATTTTGGATCCAATGAAAATGAAAAATTTGATAAATAACTTTATAACTTACTTAATATAATATTAGGTAGTTATGGAAAATAATATTATCAAAGGCATTGGTGTAAGCAATGGTATTGGATATGCAAAAGTAATTTGTTTAAATGAAATTACTATTAATGTTAATGATTCTAAATATATCATTAACAGGGATGAAGCTAATCAAAAATTAGACTTAGGTATTAAAAAAACAATAGAACAACTAAATCACTTAAAAACTTTAGTTGAACAAAAATTAGGTAAAGATAAAGCAGAAATTTTTGATGCACATATTCAAATGGCTAATGATATTGAAATCATCAAAGAAATCAAAGAACAAATCAATTCAGATAAAGTTAATTTTGTTAAAATTGTTAGTTCAACATTTGATAAACATTATGAAACATTTAAACAAATGGATAATCCATATTTTAAAGAAAGAGCTGTTGATATTCTTGATGTAAAACGTAGAGTACTATACAACATATTAGGTATTGAAATTCCAAATATCTTAGAAATTAAATCACCATCAATATTAGTTACTTATGATTTAACTCCAAGTGATACAGCATTACTTAATCAAGAATATATTAAAGGTGTTATTAGTGAAATTGGTGGAAAAACATCACATTCTGCTATTATGATAAGAAACTTAGAAATTCCAGCAGTATTTGGTGTAAAAGATATTCTTAAAAAAGTAAAAGACAATAATTTTGTTGGAATTGATGGTCAAAGTGGGACAATTGATTTAAACCCAAATAAAAATGAATGGAATGAAAAAATAAAAAAATATGATGTTTTAAAAAAAGAATATGAAAAGTATGCTAAATTAGAAACTAAAACATTGGATGGTAAGAAAATTAGATGTGAGGCAAATATTGGTAATGCACATGATGCAGCAATAGCTAATAAATTTGGTTGTGAAGGTATTGGATTATTTAGAACAGAGTTCTTATACATGGAAAATAATAATTGGCCTAGTGAAGAAGAACAATTTAATGTCTATAAAGAAGTTTTATCTACTTTAGATAATAAATTAGTTATCATCCGTACTTTAGATATTGGTGGTGATAAAAAATTACCATATTATGATTTTGAACCAGAAATGAATCCATTCCTAGGTGTAAGAGCTATTAGATTTTCTTTAAGTAGAAAAGATATTTTTAAATGTCAATTAAGAGCTCTTGGTCGAGCAAGTGTTTTTGGTAAATTAGCTATTATGTTTCCAATGATTGCTAATATTGATGAATTTATTGAAGCAAAGAAGTTTACAATTGAAGTATTTGAAGAATTAAAAAAAGAAGGTCATAAAATTGCTGATAATATTTTGATTGGTATGATGGTTGAAATTCCAAGTTCAGCTATTTTAGCTGACAAGTTTTCAAAACATGCAGATTTCTTTTCAATTGGTTCAAATGATTTGATTCAATATAGTTTTGCAGCTGATAGAATGTCAAAATCAATCGGTTATTTATATCAACCAAATAACCCTGCACTATTAAAATTAATAAGTATGACAATTAAAGGTGCACACGCAAATAAAAAATTTGCTGGTGTTTGTGGTGAAATTGGTGGTGATCCATTATCAATTCCAATTTTACTAGGCCTTGGTATTGATGATTTGTCAATGACGTCTCCAATTATCCCTCAAGCAAGAAGAATAATAAATTCATTAAATGTTAAAGAATGTGAATCTTTAGCTGATAAAGCATTACAATGTTCAACAGCTGAAGAAGTAAATAATTTAGTTAAAGAATTTTTAAAGCAACATAATTTATAGTTATGTATTGCACAAGAGAAAAAACTAAAAAAATTAAAGTAGGTAATATAGTTATTGGTAGAACCAATAATATTGTTATTCAATCAATGACGAAAACTAAAACAAGTGATATTCACAAAACAATAAAACAAATTAATTTGTTGAATAAATTAGGAAGTAAGCTTGTAAGAGTTGCTATATTAGATAATCAAGATGCTAAAGCATTGGTTAAAATTGTTAAATTATCACATTGTCCAATTATTGCTGATATCCATTTTAATGCTAATTTTGCACTCCAAGCAATTAAGGCGAAAGTTGCAAAAATTAGAATCAATCCAGGAAATCTAAAAAACTTAAATGAATTTAAACAAATAATTATTGCTGCTAAAAAAAATAATGTTGCAGTAAGAATTGGTGTTAATGCTGGTTCATTACCAAAAAATATTAAAACCAATAGTCAAATTATTAATTTAATAAAAAAATTTGTTGATATATGTGAAAAGAATAAATTTTATAACATCATTTTAAGTTTTAAATCTTCTGACACCAATAAAACATTGGAAATTAATAAATTATTAGCTCAACAATTTAAATATCCTTTACATATTGGTGCTACTGAGGCTGGAGATATTAAAACTTCATGTGTTAGATCAACATTATTGATTTCAAAATTACTAAATTTAAAAATAGGAAATACAATTAGGGTTTCAAGTTCAAATGATCCATATGATGAAGTAATTATTGCTAAAACAATTTTGCAAGAAAATGGTTTTAAAGTAAACTTAACACATTTAATAAGTTGTCCAACTTGTGGAAGAACTCAAATCAATTTATTTAAGTTATTAAGTGAAATCAAACCAATAATTGATTTTAATCCTAAAAATATAACAGTTGCAATAATGGGTTGTTTAGTTAATGGAATTAACGAATCTAAAAATGCTAACATTGGAATTTATGGATTAAAAAATAAATATGTTGTTTATTTGAGACATAAAAAGATTGGAATCTTTAACTATAGTGAAACTATAAATAAATTTAAATCAATATATACAAAATATAGATAATTTTATTTTATATCATGTCGGATGTGAACAACATATCCAATTGATAATATTAACAAATCAATGATTAAATATATTGCTAGTAATATATATGGATTATATTTTTCATTGCAAGTATATGTAAATAACATGTGTTGATAAATTAATAATTGAACTGAGCTACTTGAAATTAATGAACCATATAAATTTGTATAACCATCTTTTAAATATATAGGTCTACGTTTAAAAGCAAAATCATTCAATAATGTGTCAATTTTTACACCCAATTCAGAAAAATAACCAAATCTATCATTGACAACTGATCAATCGGATTTGGTAATATCATAAATTTGAAATAATTGTTTTAGTTCTGGTTTGTCATCAAAATATGATACATCCATCTTACCATCATATTCACATGAAATAGATCAAAGTTCTTTACCTGTGTAATCATTAGTTAATACCATAGATAATCAATTTGGTCAAGAAACTGAAAATCGTGGTAAAACAAATCCTCCATAACGGAATATTTCTCTGGGATTTATATCAATACCAATAGGTATTGCAGCTGTTGATTTATTAAATTTATCGATATTACGAACTGTATATGCATTATATTGTGGAATAAATACTAAGCGGAAATAATAATTATATGGAACTATTATTTTTTCACCAGTTGGATCAAGTCAGTTTGTACATGTTACATTTTCAATACCGTAATATCCTAATAACTGACGTGATAAATAATATTTAAATTTGTAAATTTCTAAAGCATAATCAGAATCAGAACTAAGATTTAATCTTTGACTTACATTTTTATTACTCAAAATGTTGTA
Organism: uncultured Ureaplasma sp.; assembly: GCA_902782585.1. GTDB lineage: Bacteria > Bacillota_I > Bacilli_A > Mycoplasmatales > Mycoplasmoidaceae > Malacoplasma_A. The sequence continues at coordinate 4,788 of CACZNK010000035.1, forward strand.
GATATGTTTATAAATCAAATAATTTGAAGGTTGATTATCAATAGTTATTAAATCAAAATGATAATATATAACATCTTTTTTTGTAGAGTTATAGAGTTCGGAATCTATATCAAACATTAATTCATATATTAGATAATCAAATAAATTTTTTTCAATTTCTGTTGGTTCCATCATTTTAGAATTCATAAAAACTAAATTTTCTATATTTGATGAGCCATTAAAAAATTTACCAACACAATATGTTGGTAATTTTGATCATGGATCATCATAATTAAAAATAAATCTTGTATCAATATATGGTGCATCAAGTGAAATAGGGCTAGTTACACTATTAGATTTAGAATCTATTCCAGAAGGAAAAACAACTATATGATTTCCAATTATTTGTTCTAATAATTCAAATAAATGCAAACCTTTCTCATTGTCTATATTAGTATCAGAGTTAATATTAACAAATTCAGATAAATCATCTCTTTTAAGATTTGAATATTGTGTATAGAATAATGGTGAATCATTTAAACCAAACTCAGTTCATTCTTGATAATTATCATCATTGTATTCATCTGATAATGAACTAAGTGGATATTTATGAACTAAACTATTAATTTTATAGTCAAACATTGAACTTTGTCCTATTCGACGAAAACCATTAATTTGTTTTCTTACATTATTAAGATAGCCAAGATTACTCATGCTATACATATGTCCAGTTACATCAAAAGGGTAAATAATTTTAGATGTTGATTTATTAACCCCATTTTGATAAATATTTTTTTGTCAATCAAGATTAGGTATATCAGAAATATTTGTACCAGTTAAATTAATAAAGTATTCACTATTTATTTGTTTATTGTCATGGTTAATAAAAGGTACTTGTGATGATGTTATGGTTTTAGAATCTGTAATTACTGCACTTGGTTCTTTTAATCCAGCAGTACCAACAAAGAAAATAATATTTGTTAAAAGAACAAGCACCATATTTCATGATATCATCCATAATTTTCCATGATTAATTGAACCTAAAATAGCAATCCCACCATATAAAAGTGAAAAAAGAATGTTAATTGTAAATATACTAATCATTAAACTAATTACTGATCAATAATTGGTTGGTAATAGAAAACCAAAACATACAAATAGGCCACTAACTAACCCAAAAAAGATGCATGAAATAATAAAAACAATAAATTTAGAACAAATTAATTTATTCCGATGAATTGGTTTAGAAGAAATTAACAATTCACTACCATCATCTATAGGTGCTCTAAAAATATAAACGGCAATAATTGCACCATATAGTGCAATCAAATATTCCAAAATAATATTTAAAGTTCTAAATTCAGTTACTCATGCCCATAAAAAATAGATTTTACTAATAGTAGGAATAATTATGCAAATTATTAAAAAAACAAGAATATATGTAATAATAACTATCCAAAAAGTTACTTTTCTTACTAAATAATTAGTTACATATTTTAAATAAACTCCCATAGTTTACTTAGGTTCTATTTACTATCTTCCTTACCAATACCATTTCGCTTTTCAAAATTAATTTCACGATTTTTAATGGTAATAATCATGTATGATGGTTTACTATGTCTACCCATTGTTATTGAACCTGGATTAGCAATTATTGTATGTTCCTTACCTGTACCTACAAAATAACTATGAGAATGTCCGAATAATAAAACATCAACATCTTGTCTAGAAGCTTCAACAAATAAGTTCTTTATCCAATTTTTGTATGGATGCCAAACTAATTGATTACCATGTAATAAAAAGAATTTAAAACCTGCAATTTCAAACTTAATAGTATATTGTTCATCACCTTGTTTAATATCGTTATTACCAAGAACAAAGTAATTAAAATGTTGTTTCATGTAATCAAAACTGTACCCATAATCACCACAATGGATATTGTAGTCACAATGCTCATTTTCAATAATTTTGGTTATCTCGTCTTGCCTCAAACCATGGGTATCAGACATGACTAAAATTCTAGTCATCTTATACATAATGTATATATTATATATGAAATATAATATGATAATGAATATAAAACGGTAATTTTAACCTAATTATGTTTTAAATAATCTTTAATAATTTTGGCTTTTTTAATACCAACATATTGTGATAATTCTTCAATATTTGCATCTCTAATTGCAACTATATTTTGATAATTATTTAATAATTTGTTAATTGAAGAATTACCAATTTCAGGAATATCTTGTAGTTTAGATTTAAATAATGAAGATTGTTTCTTTTGTCTAAAAAATGTAATAGCAAATCTATGTGTCTCATTCTGTATTTTTAATAAATAAAGATACAATTCAGATTTTTTATCTAAATTAATAAATTTATTATTTGGAACATAAATTTTTTCAGTCTCGTGTTTTTTATTTTTAACAAGACCAATAACTGGAATTACTAAATCCAATTTATTATTCTTTAATGCTTGCATAATGGTATTTACTTGTTGTTTGCCTCCATCAGCAATAATTAGATTAGGTAATTCCTCTTTTTGATTTAACATCCTTGTATATTGACGATTAATAACTTCAGACATATATTCAACATCAGATTTAGATGTTTTGTTCTTGATAATGAATTTACGATATAAGTTTTTATTGAATTTACCATGTTCAATAGCAATCATAGCTCCAATTCGATCTTCATTAAAAAGATTTGACATATCAAATGCATGAATTAAATTTAAATTGTCCATATTTAATGTTCTTTTTAATTCTTCAAATGCATCAATATTTAATGCTACAAATTTCTTATATTGTAAATAATTTGAATTATAATATGCTCTCGCGTTAGCAATAGCATTTTCAAGAATGTTTTTAAATTTCCCAGTTTTTGGATTTACAAAAATAATATTTAAATTTTTAGATAAATTTTTAAGTTTTTTATTTGTTAGACTAACATAACATTTTTTAGGTAAATTCAAATTATCTGAATAAAATTGCATTAGATAACTTTCAATTGTTTCTAAAATTGAATCATGAATTTCAGCAATTTGTTCTCTTTTAGCTAATAATTTACCATTTATATATGAGAAAATCGAAATAGAGATATAATTTTTATTTATATAAAAACCCAAAACATCAATTGATTGTTTAGAAACTAAATTAATATTCTGGTATTGACTTATTTTATTTATACCATTAATTAATTCATTAATTTTTTTAGCCTCTTCATATTTAAATTGATTTGAATATTCTTTTTCTCTTTGAATTAAATTATTAATAGTATTTTTTAAATTACCTTTAAAAAAAATATTAATATCTTTAGCAATCTTAGCATATTGAGATTGACTAATATTATATACACATGGACCTAAACATTCACCTATATCATAATAAAGACATGTTTTTTTAGGCATCTTATAACATTTTCTTAATGGGAATAAATGTTGTAAGAAATTATAAATACTATATCTATTTGATTTATTTGTAGCAAATGGACCATAATATTTACCTTTATATGTATCTGATTCATGTGTGTAAATTAAACGAGGATTTTTTTCGTTAGTTAAAACAATATAAGGATAATATGTTCCTTCTTTTAACAAAACATTATATTTTGGTTGGTATTTTTTAATTAAGTTATTTTCTAATATCAATGATTCATTTTCATTATTTACTGTAATAAAATCAACATCATAAATCTTTTCAACTATTTTTTTAGTTTTAATATCCCGATTATTTAAAAAATATTGATGTGTTCTATTATATAAATCGCTTGCTTTACCAACATAAATAACTTGTTGATATTTATCTTTTCATAAATAACATCCAGGTTTATGAGGTATGTTTTTTAGTTTATAATCTAATGATTCATTAATATTCATTGATTATTTATTTTATCTTAATACTTCCTTCATTGTGTCACGCGAACCATACACAATCATATCTTCATATACATCAGTTAAATCAGGATAGTTACGTTTAAATAAATTTATATAAATTTGTTTCTTTGATAATTCTTTTTGTAATTTAATTACATCATTATGATTAGGTATTTTTAAAATGCTACATTTTTTAATATTGTCATATCTTATTTTTAGTTTCATAGTTTTGATAATCTTAATAAATGCTTTATTTTGTTTTTTATCAATATTAATTAAATATTCATTATTGTTATATTTATTCAACAAATCAATTTTCTTACCAGAATATTTAATCTTACCACCGTCAAGAATAGTTAATGAATCAGCATAAATATCAAGTTCTGCTAGTACATGAGATGAAGCAAAAATAGATTTACCACATTTAACTAAATCTAATAAAGTATCAAAAAATTCAATTCTAGCCTTTGGATCTAAATTTGCTACTGGTTCATCCATAATAATGATTTTTGGGTTGCAAACTAATGATTGTGCAAGTAATATTTTTTTCTGTTGCCCAGAAGAAAATGTATTAGGTGAACGATTTCTTAAATTTCACATATTCATCTCTTTCAATTTGACTTTAGTCATTTCCTTAGCTTTAACTTCACTAACACCTTCAAGCATTACCATTCATTTTAAATAACTAAATGCTGAAAATCTTTCAGGAAAATTTGCTCTTTCAGGAATATAACAAATTTGTCGTTTAGCTTCTTCAGATATATTTTTTTTACCATCAATTAAAATAGTTCCGGATCACTTATAATATGAACCAATTAAAGACTTAATTGTTGTAGTTTTTCCTGCACCATTAGCACCTATAAATGCATGAAATTCACCAGGATATACATCAAAATTTAATCCATCAATTGTTGGTATTTTTTTTGACTTATAGTATTTAGTTAAATTTCGAACATATAAAATTGGTTTTTGTTTCATTTTTTTAAATCTTTTCAAATCACTTTGAAAATACTTATGTACTTTACAACATCTTTTTTCAATAATCTCTTTGATCATATTAACTGTTTCTGTAATTCTTTTATTAGAATATGGTCTTAGTAGTGATGGATTGCTTGCACATTCATTAATAGAATTAAGTAATTCTTTATTGAAATTTGTTTTTAATCTATAAGTTTCTTTAATATATTTTTTTTCATTTTTAACATCATCTCGTGTTAAATGTTTTGATGATAAATGAATATTATTAATATCATGTTGATATTGGGCTTTTAATGTTGGAAATGAATCAATATTATCAATAAATTTAAATAATGCTTTATCACTATGTAATAATTGCTTGAATTGTGCAACACTAATTTTCATAGAAATGTTTAGTTCCTTTTTTATTCATTACTGAAATACATCTATCACAAATGTGATCATTATTAATTGAATCAACTGGATAATAGTTTCAACATCTTTCACATCTTACATAATTTGCATTTGAACATGTTACTTCAATATCTTTAATATTTTTATCAATTATAATTTCACATTTTGCAACATTTAAGTATTTTTTTAAAATTTCATTTGTAATATTGTTTGGATTATCATTCATTTTAATTGTGATCATTGCTTGTGTATTTTTGGTAATTAAATTTTCTTTTCTAATTTGTTCAAGAGCAGAAAATACTTTATCTTTTATGATAAAGAATTGTTTTCATCAAACAGTATCAACTTTTGGGAAATCAAATTCTATATCTTTAATAAATTCATTCAAAAATACTGAATCTTTTTTATTAGTGATATTAGAATGTTTGTAAACTTCTTCACATGTGTGAGGAATAATTGGTGCTAAAGCCAACATATAAAAGTTTAGGACTGTATAAAGCACTGTTTGAATAGCACGACGATGTTTATTATTTGGTTCATCACAGTATAAACTATCTTTAATAATATCAAAATATCATCCAGATAATTTTATAGCTTCTAAATTAATTGCTTTAATTACAACTGAAAAATTGTAATTTTCATAAGCATCAATTATTTTTGTCATATTTTGTTTTAATTCATTCAAAATGTAAGCATCAGCTAAATCAAAATCCATTGATTTGTCTTTTTCATAATTAAAATCACTTAAATTTGAAAGAATAAACTTGAATATTGAATTTCTAATTCTTCGATACATTTCAGAAATTTGATTTAAAATATCATTACTAATTCTTACATCATCTTGGTAATCACTATTAGCAACTCACATTCGTAAAATGTCTGCACCAAATTGTTCACACACTTTTAGCGGATCAATTACATTACCAATTGATTTTGACATTTTTCTTCCTTGATCATCTAAAGTCATACCATGTGATAATAAACGTTTGTATGGGGCTTTATCATATTGAATTACAGAACAAATTAATGATGAATTAAATCATCCACGGTATTGATCTCCACCTTCCAAATATAAATCAGCTGGAATTGGTAAATTCAAATCTTTTAAAATGCTATATGAACTACCTGAGTCAAATCATACATCCATAATATCTTTTTCTTTATGATATTTATCTTTATCAGCTTTATATTTATCTGTTAAAAAGAATTCAACTGGTTTTTCAAACCATGCATTTGTACCATTCTTATGAATTAAGTCAATGATATGTTTAATTAATTCATAGTCAATAATTGGTTCATTTTTTTGATTAAAAATGATTGGAATTGGCACACCCCAAACACGTTGACGACTAATACATCATTCTTTACGATTAGAAATCATGCTAATTAATTGATGTTTATTAGTTTCATTTGGAAAAGTAACATCTTCAATAGTAGCTAATAATTTATCTTGAATTTTTGAAATATTAACAAATCATTGTTTTGTTGCGCGATAAATAATTGGTTTTTTTGTTCGCCAATCAATAGGAATTGAGTGAACAATCTTATCACATCTCATTAATGCATTTAATTTTTTAATACGTTCAAGAATGATTTCATTAGCTTGTTCATAAAATACACCTTCAAGTTCTTTATCATTAACTTCTTTATTAAATTTACCACTATCATCAATGGGGCAATAAATTTTAATTCCATATTTTTTAGCAGCATAATAATCATCAACACCAAAACCAGATGCAATATGAACTAAACCAGTTCCATCATTATCAGTTACATAATCAGCTAAAATAACTGGATTTATTTTATCAAGTCAAATATGTTTATATTGAACATTTTCAATATCACGACCAACAAATTGTTTTAAAACTTTGTAGTTTTTCCAGTTTAAAATTTTAGCAATCTTCGCAATATTTTTTTCTAATAAAACAAAATATTCATTATCAACTTGAACCCTTACATATTTAAACTCAGGATGTATAGCAATTGCTTGGTTACTTGGTAATGTTCATGGAGTAGTTGTCCAAATTAATAATTTATCATCCTTATTAATTGTTGTATTATCAACTAAAACATTAAATGTGACATATATTGAATATGCCTCATCATTTTTATATTCAATTTCAGCTTCAGCTAATGCTGAATGTGATGATCATGATCAAAATACAGGTTTATAATCTTGATATACTAAACCTTTTTTAACCATATCAAGAAATAAAAGCAATTGATTATTTTCAAAATTTGAATCTAGAGTTAAGTATTTTTCATTAAAATCAGTAATTAACCCTAAATGTCTAAATTGTTCTAATTGATGATCAACATTTTGTTGTGCAAATTCTTTACATTTATCTCTAAATTCAGCAACTGTTAAACTTGATTGTTTAATATTACCTTTTTTTAATAATGCATGTTCAATAGGTAATCCATGGGTATCTCATCCTGGAATAAAGTGTGAGTTATACCCTGTTAAAAAACGATAACGAACAATAATATCTTTTAATATTTTGTTCAAAGCATGACCAACATGGATATCACCATTGGCATATGGAGGACCATCATGTAATATTCATGGTTTTTTATCTTTGTTCTTATTTAATAATTTCTTGTAAATATCATTATCAAGTCATTCCTTTTGAATTACGCTTTCTTTTTTAGTCAAATTAGCTTTCATTTCAAAGGTCGTTTTAAGAATATTTAAAGATGACTTAAAATTGTTCATAATATTAACAATATTAATTTTATAAATAAATATGCATATTATTATGTTTAAATTTAAAAAAGAACAAACTAATGAATTAAACAATCTACTTTCATATTTAAACAAGTATGACTTTAAATTTGGTGCATATACTATCGGATGAAAAATAATCTGATCAAATTATTCAAATATCTCATATGACATTATCAATAATCATTATGTTCAATATTTAGATGCTGATAATCAAAAATACTTTTTTTACCCTTTATCATTGAATAATGATGATAATGAAGAGAAAAGAACATTAAAAATTATTGCTAATTATTGTTATCAAAATAAAATTAAACTTAATTTTACTTGCATTCCTAAACATAAAATTGCAAATATTATTAGTTTGTTCTACACAAATTGCAAAATTAGTCAGGATCGTAAATGAATGAACTATTCATATGATGCTAATGACTTTATTAATCTTAATGGTAGTAATTATGCTAAACAAAGAAATAATATACGTAAATTTGCTAAACAAAATTTAGAATATGAATTTCAACCAATAAACAAAAATAATATCAATGAAGCTAAACAATACATTATTGATTGGTGAAAGAAATATGATTTAAAAAAAATAGATGAATTTGCTAAATATGCCATAATTCATGAACCATTAATATTGGACTATTTTTTTAAATATGGACTTGTTGGAGCAATATTAAAGATTAATAAAAAAATAGTTGCATTATGTGTTGGAGAAAAATGCGGAAACACATTATTTAATCATGTTGAAAAAATTAATCACAAAATTAAAGGATTAGATTGTTTTTTTAGCAATTTGTTTGCTAAATATTTTGTAACTGATAATATTAAATATATTAATCGAGAAGATGATGCTGGTAATAAAGGTCTAAGAAAATCTAAACTTCAATATCATCCTGAAGAATTAGTAGCAGGATATACAATAAATGTTAATACAGAACTATACCAAATCAAAAAACCAACTACTATAAAAGTTGATAATGAATTAGTTTTAAAAGATATCACTAAAAATGATGTTGCATATTTTGATTTGTGTACAAATGATGAATTAAATAAATATTATGGATATGATTACCATAAAGATTTTGATAAAAATGTAAGTGGTAAACAAGTAACTCTTGATTGGTTTTTAAAAAGTAGACAAAATGATATTGATAATCATATGGAAGTTTCTTGAGGAATATTTGCAAACAATAAACTTGTCGGAGAGATTAATTTATTTGATATAAATTATAATCATGAAGGGTGAATAGGATTTAGAACACTTGAGATTGAACAAAGAAAGGGATATACTTCAAAATCAGTAGAAAAATTAATTTCATATGCACTTTATGAACTAGGATTAGATAAAATTTATTCAAAATGCTTTAAACAAAACATAGCATCAGCTAATTTGTTAAAAAAGGTAGGAATGAAATTAATAAAAGAAGATAATAAATTTTATTACTTTGAAATTTCAAGCAAATAATGAATATTATGAAAAAATGAACTGGTAATACAATAAGAAAAACTTGATTAGATTATTTTATCAAAAATAATCACTTTTTATATCCATCACAATCACTAATTCCTCATAATGATCCTTCATTACTATGAATCAACTCTGGCGTTGCTACATTGAAAAATTATTTTTCAGGTCTGGAGACACCTGTAAGAAATAGATTAACAAGTTCACAACGTTCAATTAGGACTAATGATATTTTTAACATTGGTATAACTTCAAGACATCATACTTTTTTTGAAATGTTAGGTAATTTCTCTATTGGTGATTATTTTAAAAAAGAAGCAATTAGATATGCATATGATTTACTTGTAAATCATTTCTTTATGGATGTGAATAAATTATATTTTACAGTTTATGAAAAAGATAATGATGCATATAATGAATGAATTAATCTTGGAATTGACAAATCACATATTATTAAATGTAACAAAGAAAGAAACTTTTGAGATGTTGGTTCTGGTCCATGTGGCCCATGTACCGAAATTTATTATGACCGTGGTGAAAAATTTGATCCAAATAAAAAAGGTGAGGAGTTATTCTACAAAGATATTGAAAATGACCGATATGTTGAAATATGAAATATTGTTTTTTCACAATTTAATAACAATGGTAAAAATGAATATACTGAATTAGCTAGAAAGAATATTGATACTGGTGCTGGATTAGAAAGATTAGCTTCTGTTTTACAAAATACACCAACTAATTTTGATACTGATCTATTTTTGCCAATAATTAAAACAATTGAAAAATATTCAAAATCATATAAATATGACAGTAATGCTTATTTTTCAAAAGATAAAACCCAAAAAGAAATTAATCGTAATTTCATAATTATTACAGATCATATTAAAGCTTGTGTGTTTGCAATTGCTGATGGTGCTATTCCAAGTGCTAAAGATAGGGGTGCTATTTTAAGAAAATTACTACGCAGAGCAATTATTTGTAGTAAAAACATTGAAATTTCTGAAGATTTTTTAATTGAAACAATTGATGTAATTATTGAAACTATGAATGATTTTTATCCATATTTAAATAAAAATAGACAATCAATTATTGATGTTATGCTACATGAACAAAAATTATTTAATCAAACATTATCAAAAGGATATGAACTATATAAGAAAGTTTTAATAAATAGTTCAAATGTAGACGTAAAAACTATTTTTAAATTAACTGATACATATGGTTTCCCTTTTGAAGTTATTAAAAACTTATGTGATCAAAACAATATTAAATTTGATATTAAAAAATATGAAGAAATTGTTACTAAACATCAACAAATATCACATGGTAACAAACATACCAAGGCTATGACTCAACAAAATAAAAATCTTATTAATTTCCATGATAAATCAATTTTTACTTATGATGAATTTAATTTAAAAGGTTCTAAAGTTATTGCTATTTTTGATGAGGAATACAATCCTATCAATAATTTAAATAAAGGTAAAATTTGATTAGTATTTGATAAAACTTGTTTTTATGCTACTAGTGGTGGACAAGAACATGATATAGGTAAAATATCAAATTATGATGTAATAGATGTAATCAAAGCACCTAATGGTCAACATTTACATTTAATTGAAACTAATAAGCAAATTAAAATTGATGATAAATTAGATTTAAAAATTGACATCAAGAATCGAAAACTAACTTCATGTAATCATTCATGTGAGCACTTATTACAAAAGGCATTCCAAACTTCTATTTCAGAATTAATTCACCAAGAAGGCGCATATAAATCAGCTAAAAAAGTAACATTTGATTTCTCATATTCATCAAAATTGACTGATGAACAATTAATTAAAGTCGAAGATAAAGTTAATGAATATATTAAATCTAATGCTAATGTAACAACTAAACTTATGAATTTAGATGATGCTAAAAAAATGCATGCACAAGCTCATTTTGAAAATGTTTATAAAAAAATTAATGGATTATTACGAGTGGTAATTATGGATAAAATTACAAGTGAAATTTGTGGCGGAACACATGTTAAAAATTTAGGTGAACTTGAACAATTCATGTTTGTTAAACTTGATACTAAAGGTAGCGGATCATATAGGATTGAAGGTATTACAACAAATAATACTATTAATGAATTTTTAAATGAAAAGATTAATCAAATCAAAAATGAATTTTATAGTCTAATCAAGCGATTAAAAGAATTGAAGGTTGAATCTAAATTATATGACAAAGAAATTAAATTACTTTCATTTATTAAAACAAGACAAAATTATCATAAATTAGTCAAAAATTTTGCTAATGTTAAGTCAAATTTAAAGAAATTGATTATTAAAGCTAACTTAGATAAAAATATAAACCTTTCAGTTCAATTAAAACAATCATTTGTTATCAATGATAATAAAGTTATTACTACTGAATTAGATAACATTGATGCAAAAATAGTAATTAATACTCTAAGTCAATTAGCTAATGAAAACAAAGACAAAACATTTATTGCTTTTGACATAATAAACAATAAAGTTAGATATTTTGTCATTACTGGTAGTCAAGTAAAAGATAAACAATTTACTGCTAATACATTAGTTGTTAAATTAAATAAATTATTTGATGGTTGTGGTGGTGGAAGTCCTACATTTGCTCAAGGTGGGTGTGAAAAAACAAATTATCAAAAAAATATTAAAAATGTTGAATTTTAATTTTAATTAAATTAATACTTTGAGTTGTTTAATTTAATTACTCTATTTAGTTATTATCCAAATTATCAATTTCATTAATTTATTTATCTTGTCTATTAAGACTTTTAACAA
>CACZNK010000036.1 GCA_902782585.1 uncultured Ureaplasma sp.
TATGAATTTATTAGTCAAAAAAGTGTTAATCCTGAAACTGGTGAAATTTGATTTACACATGTAAGATTAAGATCAGCAGCTTTTAATTAGGTAAATTAATTCTAAATAAGACATTATTTAATTTTCTTGATAATTGTGAAGTAAAGAATATGAATAATGTTCTTGAGGGTGGAATTAATTCTCCTACTAAGACACTTGTTAAATTGCCATAGAGGCACTGACTTTATTGGCCAACAAAAAATTGTCGAAATTTATTTATTAAAAAAGGAGCACATATTAAAAAAAGATTTCTACATTACTAAATAGTGAAAAACCAACTTTTTTGCAACATTACTCAAATTTTGTGTATAATAATGTAATAAAGTGGAGAAAAGTGGAGAATGTTATTAGGAACATATAAGCATTCATTAGATAATAAAAAACGTCTAATTATTCCTGCTAAAATTGTTGCAAAACTTGGTAAAGAGGTTGTAGTTAGCAAGGGATTTGAAGGATGCTTAGAGCTTAGAACAAAATCAGAGTTTGAGAATTATTCTCAAAAACTTTTAAGACTTTCGCAAAACAAAAAAGAAGCACGTATTCTTATCCGTCAATTATTAGCAAATGCTGTTAATTTATCAATTGATAGTGCTAATCGAATTCTAATTCCTAATGTTCTATTAGATGAAACAAGCATTAAAATTCAAACAACAATTATTGGATTGGGTGATAAATTAGAAATTTGAGATACAAACTCATACAATGAGTTCAAGAAATTAACAGATAAGACATATGAAGATATTGCTGAAAGAATAGATGATAACAATGACAATAACATGTAAACACATACCAGTATTATTAGATGAATGTATTAAGATATTAAACATTAATCCTAATGGAATTTATGTTGATGCTACAGCTGGAATGGGTGGTCATGCTACTGAGATCTTATCACATTTACACAAAGGCAAACTCATATGTATTGATTGTGATAATTTTGCAATTCAAGTTTTAAAAAATAGATTTTCTAAAAACAAAAATGTCAAAGTTATTAAATCAAAATTTTCTGACATTACAAATAAACTTAAAAATGAAGATATTAAATATGTTGATGGTATTTTAATTGATTTAGGTGTTTCTTCACCTATGTTTGATGTTGCTAATAGAGGATTTAGTTATAAATTGAATGCACGATTAGATATGCGTATGGACCAAGATCAAAAACTAGATGCATGATTTATTATTAATAAGTACTCATATCAAAAGTTAGTTTCTGTATTTAGTGAATATGGTGAAGTAATTGAGGCTAAAAAAGTTGCTAAAGCAATTTGTCATTATCGTGATAATAAATCAATTGATACAACTAAACAATTAGTTGAAATTATTAAAAATGCTATTGCAATTAAAAATCTTCATAAGAAAAAACATCCAGCAAGAATTTATTTCCAAGCTTTAAGAATTGCAGTTAATGATGAATTAAATGAATTAAGAAAATTCATTAAATATGCATGTAAGTTATTGGCTTATCATGGAAGAATGGTTATTATTTCATATCATTCATTAGAAGATCGTATTGTTAAAAATGAATTTGTTAAATTAACAACATCATCAATTCCAAAAGAAGTTCCAATTATTACTAACGATATTAATTATAAATTAGTTAATAAACATCCAATCATTCCAAGTGAATATGAAATTAAAAATAATAATCGTGCGCGTTCTGCCAAATTGCGTGCAATTATGTGCATTGATGGACAACGAGGTATAGCTCATGTATAGTCTAAAAAAGGTTTTTGGAATTATATCTTTTGGGCCAAAACACATTAAAATTATTGTTGCTGATACATCTAATGATGAATTTAATTGTTTATACTATAAAAAAATAAATTATTTAGGTTATAACATTAACTATAAATTGAATGATTTTGATAACACAGAATCAATTTTAACAAATGAACTCATTAAAGTTGATAAGTTTATTGGCACTAGAGTAAAACGTTATATTTTAGATATTCCTAATTTACCAATTAGTATGACTAATCAATCAATTGAGAATCAAAATTTTAAATCTGAAAATGACATATATAACTACATCAATGAACATCCATACTATCCTAATGCAGTATGCATTAAAAAACAAATTATTGGCTATATTGTAAATGGTCAATTATTAACTAAACTTCCAACTGAGTCTAGTTTTATGGTTAAATGCATAAATTGTTTCATTAATAAAAATATTATTGATGAATACAAAAAATTATTTACTAATTTGTTAATTGATAAAATTGATTTTTATGTTAATGCATTTGCATTTAGTAATGCTTTTTCAATTAATAGTGCGTCACTATTAATTGACATTTATGATGAACATTGTAATCTTGTTGAATACAACAAGAACCATGAAATCATCTATACACAATCTATTGATTTTGGTACAAAATGATTTGCAAAGGAATTAAGCAACATATTACAAATTAAAGATGAAGAAAAAATGAAACATTTAATTAAAAATATTAAATGTTTAAATGATAATATTAACAACCCAGTTGTAGTTAATTATTTCCAAAATAAGTACTTAAAAACTAAGCAGTTAAAATTTGAAGATTTTAAGAAAATTTGTTTGGCAATTGTTATTAAACAAATTAATAATTTAAATTTATACTTGGCAGACAAAAATTTTGATGAAATCAAAATTCATTGTGCTAATAAAATTCATGAACTATACTTATTAGCTAGTAATCTTGGCTATTTAAAAATTAGGAATGTTAATATTGGAATTTGTGATGAATCAATTGTTGGTTTAGAAGATGAATATATTAGTTATTTAGTATACATATTAAAAGATATTAATAAACGCTATGAGACAAATAAGATTAAGGAATTGGTAAGTATTGACCCATTTTTTTCAGAAGATATTAGTAGAAATCAATTCCATAAAAATGTAATGATTAAACTTGGAATTCAAAGTACAAAAATTTGGGCAAAATTAGGAGAAGGAGATTAATTATGTCAATTATTGATGAAATTATATGCGCTAAAAACAAGAACAGTAAAAATGAAAATATTAATG
This sequence comes from uncultured Ureaplasma sp., assembly GCA_902782585.1. Lineage (GTDB taxonomy): Bacteria > Bacillota_I > Bacilli_A > Mycoplasmatales > Mycoplasmoidaceae > Malacoplasma_A. The sequence continues at coordinate 3,050 of CACZNK010000036.1, forward strand.
AGTTGATTTCAAAAAGTAAATTCAAAAATAACTTTTTAGATCTTGAAACTAGTTATGGTAATTTCAAAATTACAGTATTAGGTATTGGTGGTGCTGGATGTAATGTTATAGGTCAAATGAAATCAACACATAAATGACCTAATAATGTTCAATTCTATGCAATGAATACAGATGTTGGATCACTAAAAAGAATTTGAAATTATACTGATGTATGATTACTTGGAAAGCAAAGATATCGTGGTGGCGGTAGCGGTGGTGATCCTATTGTTGGTCAAACTGCTGCTAATGATGATAAAGAAGAAATTAAAAAAATCATCGAAGGTACAGATTTGCTATTTTTAATTGCAGGTTTGGGTAAAGGAACTGGTAGTGGTGCAATGCCAGTAATTGCTAAAATAGCAAAAGAAATGAATATATGTACAATTTGTTTAATGCATTTACCAAGTGTTCAAGCGGAAGGTTCAAAAGTATATGCCAATGCACTTGAAAGTTTTAAAAAAATTATTGAGAATTGTGATTCATATTGCACAATTAGTAATGATCGTATTATTAACAATAATAGTGATAAATCAATCTCTCTATTATCCTCATATACACATTCAAATGATCAAATATCTAATGTTGTTGATGTAGTAACAAAAATTATTAATGAACCAACTAATATAAATATTGATTTCGCAGATGTTAGAAATTTCTTTAAAAACAATCATTCATTCATGGTTTCAATAGTTACATTGAATAATAATGAATACACTAAAAATGAATTATTTAATAAAATATTAAATGAAGTAAACAACAGTTATTGTAACTTATCAATAGATAAGACATCTAACATTTTAGCAAACATTGATATTAGTGAAAATACACCAAGCAATATCGTTTCAGACATTCGAGACATATTTGTTAATTTATCTAAAAATAGTGATTTATGAATAGTTAACGGTATTAATTGCCACAAAAATGATGATAAAATTACATTAAATTTTTTAATTTCATCAAATGGTACATACAATAATGATTTAAACATAAAAACCCAAAGTGATGTTTTTAATAACCAAACCAAATACATTGAATCAAATAACGAATTAATTAATAATTTTAAATTTAGTAGAATTCAAGATAAAATCAATGAAGATGAATCTACAAATGGATTTGTATCTGAAGATTTTAAACTTGATGAAGAAATTGCAAATATACATGATACAAAAAGATTAAATTCAGATGAATGTAACAAAATATTAACTGAAGCCTTAAAAGATGTTAATGAAATTAAGGAATTAGATAATTGCAGTAATTAATTAACTTGTTCAGTTTTAGCTACAACTACATGTGTATGTTGGATAATTCGATCATGTAATTTATAACCTTTTGAAATAACCTTTTCCACATGGTCATTTTTTTGTTTAGGATTTGATTCAATAATAATTGCATCCATAATATTTGGGTCAAATTTATCACCAACTTTAACATTAATTTCTTCTACACCAATAGATTTTAATCATGATTTAAACATTGTACTAAACATTTTTAAGCCAGTTAAAAAGTTGTTAACTTTCGGGTCATTGTTTTGTTGATTTAATGCTAAATCAAATTTAGAAATTATACCAAGTAATTCTGACAATGAATCTGATAATGCATATTTCTTTTTTTCAGCAAAATCCTTTTCAAATTTGTCTTGCATTTTTTTAATTTCAATATCTAATTGTTTTTGAGCTGTTAATGCTTTTTGGTTAATAATATTAACAAAATCTTTATTGAGTTCATCAATATATTTATTTTTATTTTCTAATTGTAATTTTAAATCATTAGAAGATTTAACTAGCTCATCAAATTGTTTTTTTAATTCTTGATTTTTTTGTTTTAATGATTCAAGTTCATTAACTTCAGTCTTTTTAATTTTATCACTATTTTTTTGTTGATCTTTTTTCATTATAAATCTCCTTAATGACTTTTTAATTCTTTTTCTAACATTTTGTTATATTCATTAACTTCATTATTTTCAATGTTAGCAAGATCTAAAATTTTTTCAAGTTGTTTTGAGTTATATGAATTTGGTCGTGAATAAACTATATTTAATTTTAAATCTCCATTTGATTTTTGACCAAACATACGAGATTTAATATTTTTAATTCCATAATTACTCAATGTAATCTGTTCACCATTTGCAGTGTTAGGTTTAATTTTTATTTGTTTAATCCCATATGGGGTTGGAACATTAATTATTCCACCACAGATTGCTCTTAGTGGATCAATTAAAACATTAGCAATAATGGTATTACCTTGGCGTTTAAAAATTTTACTAGGTTCTACAAAGATAGTAATGTATAAATTACCTTTTCTGCCATTAATTTCATTACCTTTATTGTTTAGAACGATAGTTTGTCCATTTTCAATTCCTGGAGGGATTTGGATAGTAATCTTATCATTATCTTCTAAATAACCTGTTCCATTACATTTAGGACATTTAGATTTTATGATTTTGCCAGTTCCTTTACATTTAGGACATGTAGTTTGGGTTTGCATAATACCAATAAATGTTCTAGTTTGAGTTACAATGTAACCTGTTCCATTACATTTATCACATGTTTTGAAATCTTTACCACCAATACCATGACATTCATTACATACCTTTTTAATTGGAATTGTAAATTCTTTTTCTACACCAAGTACTGAATCAATAAAACTTATAGTTGCTTGCGCTTGAATATTTGCTGAAAATCTAGACCCCTTATTAGTTTTTTTTCTACTTCTCCCACCAAAAAATGATGAGAAGATGTCATCATCTTCATCATCACCATCAAAACTGAAGTGAAAACCGCCATTATTACTATGGCCTCTAAAAAAACTATTAAAGATATCAAATGGATTAATATTTTCACCACTAAAACCATTTTGATTTAACCCATCAAAACCAAATTGATCATAAACATTACGTTTTTCAGAATCACTTAACACTTGATATGCTTCATTAATTTCTTTAAATTTTTGCTCAGCATCAGGTTCTTTGTTACGATCAGGATGATATTTCATTGCTAATTTTCTAAAAGCACGTTTGATTTCTTCTAAACTTGCATTTTTAGCAACACCTAATACTTCATAATAATCTTTTTTAGTATTGTTATTAGACATTAATATTATTATATCTATAAATTAGCAATCACAATAATAAAGTGCTAATATATGCAAATTTGATAGTTTATAGATTATCATAAAAAATGCAGTAAACTCATTTTTAAATATTTTATATTTTAAAAATGTATTATATTCATAGTATGTATAGTCAACAAGTTATAACAAGCTTGAAATTTCAACCATTTCAATTGCGACCACAAATTTTCTCAATTGTAGTGGTTTTGACTATCTTACTAGTCACTTTTGTAGTTTATTATGTAAAACTAAAAAAAGTTCAACCAAATCAAGCACCTAATGGCTATGTATTAGCAATTCAAGTATATGTTTCATATATTAGAGGATTAGTTGTTGATATCCTTGGTCCAGAGTTTGAAAAAACAACACCATATTTCTTATATTTATTTTCATACATCTTATTATCAAATTTGATTAGTATTTTTGGTCTTGAAAATCCAACCACATCATTAACTGTAACCCTTTCAATGGGTCTAATAATGTTTGTTGGTTGCTTTGTTGTAGGATTTAAATATCAGAAGTTAAGTTGATTGAAAAAGTTTACTTTTTGCATTAACATTAAAGGAAAGAAAATTCCAATAATGATTAATCCATCAAATGTTGTTTCACAAGTCACACCATTAATTTCAATCTCATTCCGTCTATGAGGAAATATTTTTGCTGGAAGTCTAGTTACAGGTCTATGGTTTTACTTTACTGCTTATATTTCAATAAACTTCCCATTTATTGGAATGTTTAATTTATTAGGTGGATTAACTGCAGCACCGATACATATGTATTTTGATTTATTATGTGGTGTTGTGCAAGCCTTAGTATTTACTTTGTTAACAATGGTATATTGATCATTAGAAAAAGGTAATCAATCAAAAAAAGAAGAAATTCAAAAGATTAACAAAGTTAAATTACAAAAGAATATAAATGTTTAATGTTCAAAAGGAGAAATTATGGATAGTCAAGTTTTAAATAGTTTATTTTCAGCAGCTGCAACACTAGGTGAATCATCTGATCATTTAGGTTCACTTATTGGTGCAGGACTTGCTATGTTAGGTGCTTTAGGTACTGGTATTGGTCAAGGATATGCTGCAGGAAAAGCAGCTGAAGCAGTAGCACGAAACCCTGAAGCAGAATCTAAAATCCGTACAATGATGATTGTTGGATGTGCAATTGCTGAAACAGCAGCTATTTATTCATTAATTGTAGCAATATTATTAATCTTTGTTGCATAGTAATAAATGAAAAAAGTTGTTAAGTTATTATCATCAATTACTAGTTTATTGGTAATTTTACCAATAGTTTTTACTACTGGTTGTTCACCAATAACTAAAGATGAAGTAATTAACAATTTATTACCAAATTTATGAGTATTCGTAACTCATATCTTTGCAGCTGTAATTTTATTGATTATTATCATCTATCTTGTATGAAAACCAACAAAGACAAATTTACAACAAAGACAAGAATATATTCAAAAAGAAATTAATCAAGCTGAAGAAATTAAAAAAGATGCATTAAAACAATTAACTATTGCTGAGCAAAAAAAGATTGATGCATTTGTAAATGCAAAGAAAATTGTTGATGCAGCTAATAAACAAGCATATCAAGATAAATTAGAAATTGAACAACAAGCAATTAACAATTCTAAAAGAATAATTCAACAAGCTGAAAGCGATGCCAAAAAAATTAAAACAAAAATAGAACAAACAATGAATAAGCAAATTGTTGATATTGCTTTTGAAGCTTCAAGTGCTTTGTTAAAATCTAAAGTTTCAAAAAAAGATTCTAAAGTATTTGTTGAAGAATTTATTTCTATTTTAGAAAAGCAAAATAGAACAGGGAAATAATTATGGCAGATAATTCAATGATTATTTACTCATCTTATTCAGTAGTTTTATATGAATATGCAAAATCTGATAATGCTATTCAAACATATTTTGATCAAGCAAAATGATTACTAGGTCTTTTAGTTGATCAAAAACATTTTTTACACAATTTTTTAGCAAATTACAGCATAAATAAAAAAGAACGTAAGCAAATCATAGATTTAGTTGGCAAAAATAAACTGTCAAAAAAATTCATATATTTTTTATATGCAGTAATTGATTTTAATCGAGGAAAATTATTAATTAAAATTTTACAAAAATTTTTAGATATATGTGGTAAATCACTTCATATCATTAATATCAAAGTATATGTTCCTTTTGAATTGGAAGAAAATTTACACACAAAATTAAAAGATGCTTTAGAAAATTTTTATAAATCAAAAATTAATATTGAATATCATATTGATAATCATTTGATTGGTGGTATTAAAATTGAAACAGATTCTGGATCAATTGATAATACTTATCAATCTAAATTAAAGAACTTAAAAGAATCAAGATTAAAACCATATCGAAGTGAAAATAATTAATACATAGGAGTTATAATGGCAAAAAATATTAATAATTTGACAAGTGCTATAAAAGCAAAAATTAAAAAATATTCTAACAATGCAATTATTAGTGAAGAAGGAAAAGTAATTTCTGTTGGCGATGGTATTGTTATAGTTTCAGGATTAAATAATGTAATGCTTAATGAAATGGTTAAATTTGAGAATGGTAATTACGGCATGGCTCTTAATCTTGAAGAAGATTATACAGGTATAGTTATGTTAGGTAATTATGCAAATATTGTGGAAAATAGTATTGTTAAACGTACACACAAAGTTATTTCTATTGGTGTTGGTGATGCTGTAAGTGGAAGAATTATAAATTCTTTAGGTGAGCCAATTGATGGTAAAGGATTAATTAAATATGATCATTTTGAACCAATAGATACTATTGCTCCAGGTGTTATGGAACGTCAAAGTGTTGATAAACCATTAGAAACTGGAATTTTAGCTATTGATTCAATGTTTCCTATTGGAAGGGGCCAAAGAGAATTGATAATTGGTGACCGTCAAACAGGTAAAACAAGTGTTGCTATTGATACAATCATAAATCAAAAAAATAAAAGTGTACATTGTGTTTATGTTGCTATCGGCCAAAAGAATTCATCAGTTGTCCAAGTTGCATCAACATTAGCAACATATGGTGCATTAAGTTATACAACTATTATTTCTGCTACAGCAAGTGATATTCCTGCACTTAAATATATTGCACCTTTTAGTGGTATGACAATAGCTGAATATTGAATGAAGAAAGGTCAAGATGTATTAATCATCTTTGATGATTTAACTAAACATGCTCGTAGTTATCGTGCAATTTCATTATTACTACGTCGACCTCCTGGTCGTGAGGCATATCCTGGTGATATTTTCTATTTACATTCACGTTTACTTGAGCGTGCAGGGAGATTAAATAAAGATCATGGTGGTGGAAGCATCACAGCATTACCAATTATTGAAACCCAAGCAGGTGATATTTCAGCATATATTCCAACTAATGTAATATCAATTACTGATGGTCAATTATTTATGATTGCTTCATTATTTAATGAAGGTCAAAGACCGGCAATTGATGTCGGTTTATCAGTATCTCGAGTAGGTTCAACTGCACAAATCAAAGCAATTAAACAAGTTGCAGGAAACTTAAAATTAGATCTTGCTCAATATTCAGAACTTTCAAGTTTTAGCCAATTTGGTAGTGATCTTGATGAAAACACTAGAGATATTTTGGAACATGGTAAAAGAATTATGACTATGATAAAACAACCATTATGTAAACCAATTGATCAAATTGATCAAGCAATTCTTTTATTATGTGTGAAATATCGATTAATTAAATGAATTCCAACTAACTTAATATCTAAATTCTCTAATGGATTAATTACATATTTTAAAGACTCATCATTAAGAAAAAAGCTTGCTAAAGATAAAAAATTTGATGATAAATTGTTTGATGAATTTGCTAAAGAAATTAAAAAACAAATTTTAAAATTTGTTACTGGAATTAAAGATTATAACTTTAGTAAATATGGATCTAAAGATGAGTTTGCAAAACTAAAAATTAAATAATTATGACCTCATTAAGCAATATTAGAAAAAGAATTATAGCAATAAAAAAGACTTCAAAGATAACACAAGCAATGAAGTTAGTTTCAACTGTTAAAATTCAACAACAAAAAAACCGATATGCTAATATTTCAAAATTTATGAACTCTTTATACAATTTATTGCGTGACTTGGCAAAGAGTTCTAAATATGAAAATGTTTTTGTTAATAAACCTAATAGCAATAAAAAACTTTACGTAATTATTACTTCAACACTAGGACTTTGTGGGTCATTTAATATTAATATTGCTAAACACTTGTTAAGTGTTTTAAAAAATGATGATGATATTTATGTTATTGGTAATCAAGGATTTAATTATTTGAAAAACCAACAATGTGCTAATCAAATTAAATCACTATTTAATTTTGACTCACAAGATTTGGATTATTTAGAACTATATCCTATTACACAAACAATTATTAATGATTTTAAACAAGGTAATTATTCTGAAATACATATTGTTTATACAAAATATGTAAGTCCACTAAAATTCATTCCAACAGATTTAAAAGTTTTACCAGTTGAACGATCATTATTTAGTATAAGGAATATTGACGAGACTATTATCAATGAATTGAACGATGAGGGTAAGGTTATTGAATTTGAATCAAAAAGATCAGAAATTATTAGTAATTTAATACCATTCTTTTTTGATTCTTTATTAGTCTCATGCATAATTGAATCACAATTATGTGAATATTCATCAAGAAGAAATGCTATGGAAACAGCAACTGATAATGCTAATGATTTAATCGAAGAATTAAAAACAACATATAATCAACTAAGACAAAATAAAATTACTCAAGAAATTACAGAAATTATTGCCGGAGCAAGTGAATAGGAGTACATATGAAAACTAAAAAAATAGTTAACAAAATAAAAAATAATGATAATGGTTGAATAGTTGAAATTGTTGGACCAGTAGTTAATGTTCAATTCCCTCATAATCATTTACCACAAATTTATGATGCCTTAAAGATTGAAATTGCTAAAAATAAATTTTTAATTTTAGAAGTTGAACAAATATCAGGTGATGATGTTGTTAAATGTATTTCTATGGGTCCAACTGATGGATTAAAACGTTTACAACCTGTAATTCAAACTCATCAACCAATTTTAGCTCCAGTTGGAGAAGGCGTTTTAGGAAGAATGTTTAATGTTGTTGGGCAACCTATTGATAATAAACCAATGCCAACTAAGAATATTTCTTATGCTCCTATTTATGCATCAGCACCTAATTTTGCCGAACAATCAACAAAAGTTGAAATATTAGAAACAGGAATTAAAATCATAGATTTATTAATTCCATATATGAAAGGTGGTAAAATTGGATTGTTTGGTGGTGCTGGTGTTGGTAAGACAGTTCTTGTACAAGAATTAATTCATAATATTGCTACAAACCATAATGGTTTAAGTGTTTTTGCTGGTGTTGGTGAAAGAACACGTGAAGGAAATGATTTATACCACGAAATGCTAGATAGTGGTGTTATTAATAAAACAGCATTGGTTTTTGGTCAAATGAATGAATCTCCAGGTGCTAGAATGCGAGTTGGATTAACTGCTTTAACTATGGCTGAATACTTTCGAGATCAAAAACATCAAGATGTATTGCTATTTATTGATAATATTTATCGTTTTACTCAAGCAGGTAGTGAAGTTTCTGCATTATTAGGTCGCATGCCTTCTGCTGTTGGTTATCAACCAACACTTGATTATGAAATGGGTCAATTACAGGAAAGAATTAAAAAAAAAAAAAAAGGTTCAATTACTTCAGTACAAGCAGTTTATGTTCCAGCTGATGATTTAACAGATCCTGCTCCTGCAACAACATTCACTCATCTTGATGCAAAAACTGTACTTGATCGTAAAATAGCATCATTAGGTATTTACCCAGCAATTAACCCACTCGAATCAAATTCAAGATTATTAGATCCAAATATTGTTGGTATTGAACATTACAAAATAGCTCGTGCTGTTCAACAAATATTACAAAAATTTGAAGAATTACAAGATATCATTTCTATTTTAGGTATTGATGAATTAAGCGAAAAAGATAAAATTATTGTTAATCGTGCGCGTAAAATTAGAAATTTCTTGTCTCAACCATTTTATGTTGCAGAGAAGTTCAGTGGATATAATGGAGTGTATGTAAAAATTAATGATACTATTAATTCTTTTAAGGAGATAATTTATGGTAAATGTGATAACATTCCTGAACAATATTTTTTATATGCTTCAACTATTGATGAAGTAAGAGAAAGAGCAAAGGTTAAAAAATAATGTCTGGGAAAACTTTTCATTTAATTATTAATACACCAACTGGTATATTGTTTGAAGATGATATTATTCAAGCTGAAGTTTGTTCATCAAAAGGATATTATGCATTATTAGCTGATCACTCTCCAATTATTGGTGCATTGCAAACAAGTATTTGTTATATTCGCGATCAGAAAAATAACCATGTTCAAACAATAGTTAATGAAGGGGTATTTCAATTTAATAAAAATACATTGAACATTTTTACTGATTTCTTTTGTTTTGATGATCGAGACAAAGTAGATATTATTAAAATCAGACAAGAAAAGATTGCTAAAGTATTGAATTCTAAACATGTTAATGATAAAACATTTATTTCTACAACTAATAAATTGAAAGAAAACATATCACAATTAAGGAAATTAGCTAATGTTTAATATCTTTAATAATTTAGTAAAAGATTATTATTTGTTTAAACTATACTTAATATACATATGAAAAAACTAAATAAAAAAGTAATTATTGTTATAAATGCTGGTAGTTCATCTATTAAGTATAAGATTTTTAGAAAAAGTAATGATGAAGTTATAGCTTCTGGTCAAATTGAAAAAGTAGGTAACACACATTCAATATTTTCATTAAAATATAAGCAAAACAAAATTGAACAAATTTTGCCAATATCAAATCATAAAGTTGGCATTCAAAAGATTCTTGATGAATTAAGAAATAATAAGATAATTAATAATTTAAATGATATTCATGCTGTTGGGCATCGTATAGTTATGGGTGGTAGTTTATGTACTAAATCAGTTGTAGTAACAACTGCTGTTAAGAAATATTTAATTAGTTTATTTCCATTAGCACCATTGCACAATCCTCCCGAAGTTCAAACTATTGAAGTTTTTGAAAAATTATTGCCATGTGTAAAAAATGTATGTGTTTTTGATACATCATTCCATAGGACAATTCCAGATTTTAATAATTATCCATTAGATCAAAAAGTGGTTAAGAAGTTTAAGATATATAAATATGGAGCTCATGGTACAAGCTACCGTTTTATTAGTGAAAAAATGAAATCAATTCTTAAAAAGAAAAATTTGAATTTAATAGTTTGTCATTTAGGTAATGGTGCAAGTATTTGTGAAATTGTAAATAATAAGTCATTTAATACAACAATGGGGTTAACACCTTTGGAAGGATTAATGATGGGAACACGTAGTGGTGATGTTGATCCAAGTGTAGTAACATATTTAATTCGTCAAGGTTATACTGCTGATAAAGTTGACAACTTATTGAATAAAGAGTCTGGTTTAAAATGTATTACAGGTTGTAATGATTGTCGTGATGTTCTTCTCCTTGCAAAAAAAAGAAACAAGAATGCAATTCTTGGTTTAAAAATGTTCATTTCACGTATTGCTAAATATATAGTTGCATATGCTAATGAAATTTTAAATTATGGTAAAATTGATGCTATTGTCTTTACTGCAGGTATTGGAGAAAATTCTAGTCCAATTATCAAAATGCTTATTAATAAATTGCCAATTTTAAATTTAAAATTGAATGAAAAGAAATTAACTCAACAATATTCAGATTGAAAATTAATTTCTAATAATGATTCAAAAATAAAAATGTATCAAGTTCACACAAATGAAGAATTAATGATTGAACAAGATGTAAAGAAGTTAGTTAAGTAATTTATTAATATCTTCTGCTATAGTTTTGGCATTATCACCAAAAATTAAAATCATTGAATTAAAAGATCTTGTGATACCTATAATTGGATATTTTTTTTGTAATTCTAAATTAACTAAATTAATATTTTTTAAATTTATTTTAACACTTGATAGAGTATATGAAACATTTTCAATATTATCAATACCACCAATGTCATTAGCAAAGTCATTAATATTAAACTTGTATTTCTTTGAATATGTTAATTCACTATTCTTAGTTTTAGAAAGTTTTTTAGCTTTGGAATATAAAACAATTTCGAATATTCCCAAAGTAATAACGTCTAATACTATACGCAAAAATGTATTCATGGTTATATATATAATATTATAGATATGGAGAAGTTACTATCTGGTATTCAACCATCAAATAAGTTAACATTAGGAAATTATTTTGGAGCAATTAAATCATATGTTGATCTTCAAAATAAGTTTGATTCTTACATTTTTGTTGCTGATTTACATGTTATTACTAATCCTAAAGTTGATTACAAACAAATACAAGAGAACATTAAAAATGTTGTTTGTATGTATTATGCATGTGGGCTTGATTTAAAAAAGAATCATGTATTTATTCAATCTAAAATTCATGCTCACCCTGCACTTGCACATGTAATGATGTGTAATGCTTATATGGGGGAACTGAGTCGAATGACCCAATATAAGGATAAAGCTAAAAAGTTTACTAATGCTAATGGTACTGATTCAATTCCAGCTGGTTTATTCTGATATCCTGTATTAATGGCGGCAGATATTCTATTATATGATCCTGATCTTGTACCAGTAGGTGCTGATCAAAAACAACATATGGAATTAACTCAAAACCTTGCTCAAAGAATGAATAAAAAATACGGGAATCTTTTTACAATACCTAAAGGGTATATTCCTAAAGTTAATGCACGAGTTATGGATTTACAAACTCCATCAATCAAGATGTCAAAATCTACTGAAAGTCAAAAAGGAGTTATTTACTTATTAGATGAATCAGAAATAGTTCGTAAAAAAATAATGTCAGCAAAAACTGATGCACTTAATAAGATTAAATATGATCCTATTAAACAACCAGGAGTGAGTAATTTAGTTGGTATGTATAGTGCTTTAAAAAATATTTCTTTTGAAAAAATTGAAGCTAAATATAAAAATTCAAACTATGGTGTATTTAAAAAAGATTTAGCTGATGTTTTAGTTAAATTCCTAAATGGAATTCAAAAGAAATATAAAGAAGCATATAGAAATTATGAAAAGAAATTATTACCAATTTTAAAACAAAATCAAATTGCATTAAACAAAATTGCTAATGAAAAGCTTAATCTTATTTATAAAAAAGTTGGATTACTAAAATAAAATGTATTTTAAAACAAAAAATAGATATTTAATTCTTTCAGATCTTGATGGAACATTATTAAATAATAAAGGTAAACTTGATGATTTAACTATTAGAGTTGTTAAAAAATTAGTTAATAATGGTCATGTATTTTGCATTCTTACAGGTCGTTCAGCTGAAATGTCATTATGAGTCTATAGACAGTTAAATTTAAAACATTTACTTTCAAATTATAATGGTTCATACATATGACATCCAAATAATCCAGAATTTAAGGTATTTACTTTTAGTTTTAATTATGAAGTTATTGAAAATATTTTAAATGAAAAAGTAATTTGGAAGTCTGTAAAAAATATTGTTATTTTAAATAATAAAGGTACTTATATTTCAAATTTTCCAACTACTAAAAAAGATAAAGAATGATATTATCAAAACCTTCATATCACTGATGATGGTAACGTATTTCAGATTGATAAAAATTTATCAAATATTAAAGGTGTCGATGTTCGATCAGTGATATTATTATTAAATGATGAATCTAAATTGGATGAAGTAATGTATTTACTTCATTTATATTCACCAACATTAACAGCAAGATTATGACGTGAAAATGCTGGAGGGATTATTATTGAAATCAACTCACAATTTGCATGTAAAGGTACAAGTATTGATTTTTTATCTAACTATTATGGTATTCCATTTGATAATTGCATTTCATTTGGTGATGGAGATAATGATGTAGAGATGTTGTCTACTGCTGGGCATGGATTTGCTATGAAGAATGCAACAATGACCGCTAAAATACATGCGAGATATATAACTAAACATGACAATGATAATTGTGGAGTGGCTAGGGAACTAATTAAGTTTTTTAAGTTGAAAAAGTTATAATAAGAAAAATAATATGATTAAAAAATATGAATACACTCCGCAATACACTTGTTCTCAACTAATGGAAATTTGGATTAAAGATGACAAGAATATTGAAAAAGTTAAAATCACAGGAGGTTGTCCTGGTAATACTGTTGGTGTATCTAAATTAGTAGTCAATCGCAACATGGATGAAGTTATTGAATTATTAAAAGGTATTCCATGTGGGAATAAACCTTCATCATGTCCAGATCAATTAGCAGTAGCTTTAATTAAGATTAAAAATCATGAGCTAAAGCCAAAAGGAGAATAATTATTAACTTTAGAAAATTTAATGATCAAGAACTTGCTAGACGTAAACAATTAAAAGAGCTTCAGCAAAATAATAATAATCCATTTAGGCATGAAAAATTTGTCCGTAATTTTAATACTGCAAGTTTTAATGAAAAATATAAAAATGATTCAAAAGAACAATTGCATGATTCAAAGGATAAAATTTTAATTGCCGGGAGAATTATGGCAATTAGACAAACATTTGGAGTTATTAAAGACTTTTATGGATCTGCACAATTTTATTTAAATAAAAAAACAGTATCTGAAGAGATTTTTAAAGAATTTAAAAAACTTGACATTAGTGATATTATTGGTATTTGTGGTACACCAATGAAAACTAATACAGGGCAAGTTACTGTAAATATTAAGAGTTTTACATTATTATCTAAATCGTTAAAACCATTACCTGAAAAATGACATGGATTAGTTGATGAAGAAATTCGTGCAAGACACCGTTATGTTGATTTAATTATGAATGATGAATCAATGAAAACATTTATTTTACGTAGTAAAATTGTTTCATTAATTCGTAAATTTATGGATGAAAATGGTTATTTGGAAGTTGAGACACCAGTATTGCAACCAATTCTTGGTGGTGCAGCTGCAAAACCTTTTATTACACATCATAATGCACTTGATCGAGAATATTATCTAAGAATTGCAACTGAATTACCTTTAAAGAAATTAATTGTTGGTGGTTTTGAAAAAGTGTATGAAATGGGTAGAGTTTTCCGTAATGAAGGAATGGATGCTAGTCACAATCCTGAATTTACTAGTTTAGAAGCATATGCTGCATATGAATCATTGGAATATATGATGGATTTAACTGAAAAACTATATCGCTATATTGCAAAAAATATCAATAAAACAAAAATAGATTATAGAGGTACCAAAATAGATTTTTCTAAACCATTTAATCGAATAACAATGATTGAAGCTATAAAACAATCAACTAAAGTTGATTTTAATCAAATTAACACAGATCAAGAAGCAATTGATGTTGCTAAAAAATTTAAATTAGAACTTTTGGCACATGAGAAAAATCGTGGACATATTATTGCTAAATTTTTCGATGAATTTGGTGAAAAAATATGTCAACAACCAACATTTGTTTATGATTACCCAATAGAAATTTCACCATTAGCAAAGAAAAAACCTAATGATCCAAAAATGACTAGAAGGTTTGAATTCTTTATCTGTGGTAAAGAATTTGGTAATGCATTTAGCGAACTAAATGATCCTATTGATCAATATGAAAGATTTGAGAATCAGTTAAAAGAAAGAAATTTAGGTAATGATGAAGCCAATGAAATGGATATGGATTTCATAGAAGCCATGGAAAATGGTTTACCACCAACAGCTGGAATTGGTTGGGGAATTGATAGATTAGTAATGTTATTTACTAATAATGAAACTATTCGAAATGTTTTATTATTCCCACACATGAAAGATATTAATAAATAATATTTATGATGAATAAATTAATTCGTAAAAAACCAGAATATATTAGAAAATATGACTATATTCGTTACTTTTATCGTCCAAGTGATGAGTGGTTTTATTCAACACATAATCTTGAAAATTATATTCATAATTTAATAATCAAAAATATCACTAATAATCAATTATCAAGTATGAATGATTTTGATTTAGATGATGATAAATCTTTTGATGAAAATGAAACAGATGCATATTCATTTATTAATGAATTAAAAGCGGATAACGTTGATTTAGATAAAAATGATCCTAAAGTTTTTGAAGGTAATCTTATTGACCAAGAATCAAAATCATGCATCAAAAAACATTTTACTAAGTATTTTAAACAAAATGACATTGACAAATTTGAAATCATTGATTTCTCAGAATTGAAACTTAATAATAATGAACAATTTGCAAAAACAATTGAATTTTTAAAATCAAACAAATATGCAATTATGTTTCAACCAACATTTATTGCAAGAAATAAAGCTATTGCCAAACCTGATGCTTTAATTAATTGTAATGGTAAATTAATTCTTGTTGAAACAAAAGGAACGACTAATCCTAAATTTAATCATTTAGTTGATATATATTACCAAGATCAAATTATTAATGTTTCATTAAAAGATTTAGATTTCTATATTGATGATTATTATTTATGTATTGTTAAATATGAATTATTAGGTTTAAAGAAAATTAGCTTTGTTTTGACAAGAAATTGCTCAATTAATAAATCTGGATTTTCAACAGAGTTGCCTGAATCTATTCGTCAATCATCATTAATTGTTCAAACAAAATATAAAGCAAACATTAGAGAAGCACAAGATAAATCCTCACCTAAAGACACATCAATTAAATCATTACTTAATAATACTCCTAATTTATCAGGCAGAAGTATGAATATATATGAAAAAAAATATGAAATATTTTTCAAAGATGATGATCAATTTTGAAAAATAATTGATGAGTTATTTAATTATCAAATTGATGATTCAATTCCATCATTAATTCCTTGTGATATGTATAAATCAGATATCAAAGACAACGATTATTGACCAACATTACAAGAATATTATTATTTTTTATTTGATAAAAAAGGAGTTAATAAATATCCATCACTACAATTTTCTGGAAAATTAATTCCATATCCTATAGCAACATGACTTTGTAATGATTTACGATTTAAGAATTTAACAAATGATCAATTTATTTATAAGCTTCTTGAGACTGATTTTAAAAAGAAAAATGCGCTTAATAAATATTTAAATAGTATATATCAAAATAACCAGCTATTAACTTATAATGTTTGTCCAGATATTTTAAAACATTTTAATCTATTAAAATTTAAAAAAGTATATTTTGATTTTGAATCATTAAATATAGCTACAAGAGTTGTAGATAATTATCCACCATTTATGCAAGTGGTTAATCAAGTATCAATTATTTTTGATCATGGTGATAAGAATTTAAAAGTAATCCCATATATTGTTATTGATCCAATTAATGGTATTACTAAAAATGATTTTAAAAAAATTATTGATGCTATATTACCTAACAATAAAGATTTAGATATTTGTAATGAATATTCATATGTTGTATATAATAAAAGTTTTGAATGTACTAGATTAAAAGAAATGGCAAAATATATTAATGAAGATGAGTATTATCAAAAGGTTAATGTAATTAGCAATAACATTTATGATTTAGCTGATTTCTTTAATTTAGATTCAAAAAATAACAATTTTCAAGTAATATTTAAAGAATTAAAAGGTTTTTATTCAATTAAAAAAGTATTACCATTAGTTGAAAAATATGACAATAATTCATTTAAAATTGCTAGATGTAAAAATTATAAGACTGAACTAACTCAAATTACTAATGGAACTGAAGCGCAAAGTGCTTCAACTAAAAGATTTTTTGGTTTATTAAATGATCAGGAATGAAAAACAACAGTTGAAAACCTTGGTAAATATTGTGATAATGATGTTCGTGCTATGGTTGCTGTAGAATATTTCATCAAAAATATTATTGATAATAAAATTCCCCGATAACTTATTCATTTATTAAAACAAAGTTGTTTTTAATTAATTCATTAATGATGTTGCCATAAATATATTTTTTATATTTATATGGTAAATTGTTAAGGTATTTATCAAAAATAATTATTTTATTTTTGCAATCGAATAATTTTAAGATATTTAACATAATTATTTCATTAATATCTTGTGGAGCATCAATTTTAATATTGAATTTTTTAATACAGTTAATAATTACATAGTTTGAAATATTATGAAAATCTAAACTATCCACTATGTAATTAATCTCATGGTTAAAATAACAAATTGAATCATTTAATCAATTTTGATTTATTCTATTAGTAAAATAATCATTAATTTTAACTTTATAATTTTCAATTAGATTTTGATTTAATATGCAATTAGATAATTCATAGAAACTATTTCTATGATATATTTTTCCATTAATTAAATTATTTAATTTGTTGTTTTTAATTTCTTTAATACTATCAATTTTATCAATAATGAGAGTAGATTTATTATTGATAGTGTTGATATCACAAAATGATTGATAAATATTGTTCATTTTCTTATAGACAAATCTTTGAATAAAGAAATTAGATATTTCAGAGATATTACTTGTTAATAATAATTGAGTGTTAATAATAAAGAGTATTTTACCTATGGTAAGATTATTATCATTTCAAATCATAATTGTGCTTATAAAACTAGTTGCTATGAATAGTAAATCTTGAAAGAGGCTAAATATTAATGATAGTTTGGATGAAGTGATAGATTGAAATAAGTTATTTCTTAAACTAGTATTAAATTCATTATTTAAATTCTCTTTTAATCTATTGTTTATAAAATAATTATTACAACATCTCTCATTTTTAATATATTGATTTGAATAAATGCTAATTTTATTAGCATTTATTATATTTTTTTCTAAACTTTCCTTCTGAAAATTTAAATTAATTATCAAATAAAATATTTGAAATCCAATTAGGACAATTAATGAAATTAGAAAATAAAAACTATTTGATATTAAAATGCATATACATATCAAACCAATAATCAAATTTGAAATCATAATTGGTATAGTACCAACATTAAAATTACAAATTGTGATAATTGCTGTATTTAAAATAAAAAAATTATTTTTATGTACCTTATTAAAAAAATCATTTTTCTTATTAAATAAATTGTTAATTAATTTTGATTTATAAAAATAAAACTGTTCCTTTATATATTTAGCATTAAAACATGTTAATAGATAATTGAACAAGTGTTTTAAGCAACTAATAACAATGAAACCAAAACAAACAATTATTAGATTCTTAATATTTTCACTAACTACACATAAATCAAGAGTGTAATTCATAAATAGACCAAAACAAATACTTAACGAAGCAATTATGATATTAATTAATGTAGTTAATAATATCAAGTTAATATTTAGATAGTTTGTTCATTTCTTACTATTCAATCTTGTTGGTTGCTTTGATTTTATTTTGCTAATTTTAATAAAAATGTTAGCAAATATCTTAGATAATTGCTGGTAATCAAGAACATATTTTCCTTTAGCTGAATCATAAATTTTTATTCCATTTTTGATTTTTTTAGCAATAACAAAGTGATTGTTATTGTTATTGTAAATAACCAAGACAAAATAATTATTAATATTAAGCTTTTCTAGTTCTATTATGTTTGTTTCATATGTTTCAGCTAATATCCCATATTTAAGACATAGTGATTCGAATTCAAAAATATTTAGACCATTAGAGTTAATGTTAGCATTGGTTAATATTTCATTGAAATCACTTGTTTTAAAATAGTGTTTTATTAAACTATTAATTACACATATTCCACAATGATTTTCATGATTTTGATAAGTTATAATCATCAATAATATAAAATGAAAAAAAATAATGATTTGTGTAAAAATCATTATTTTTAAATTATTGATGTAAATTAATTTCTTAAGCCAAGCTCTTTAATTAAACTCCGATATGATTCAATATTATTCTTCATTAAATAGTTTAACAAACGTCTTCTTTGTTGAACCTTCTTATATAAACCTCTTTTTGATGAGTAATCTTTATGATTAGCATTTACATGCAATGTAATTGCATTAATTTCGGCTGTAAGAATTGCTACTTGTGTTGAAATTGATCCAGTGTTTTTGTTATTACCACCATATTGTTTAATTAATTGTGATTTAAATTCTTTAGAAATCGCCATGTTTTATAGTTAATACTCTAAATTATTCAGCTTCAATTTTAACTTTAGCACCAACAGCTTCAAATTTTTTCTTTATTTCTTCAGCTTCTTCAGGCTTTAGTCCTTCTTTAATTTTAGCAGGAACTTTTTCTACTGCTGTTTTAGCTTCCATTAAACCAACACCTGTTGCTTCACGGTATGCTTTAATAACTGCAACTTTTTGTGCACCAGCATCTATTAAACTAATTTTTACACTTGAAGGTGCATCAGTTTTTGCACTAGGGGTAGCTGCAACTACTGGGGCAGCAGCACTAACTCCAAATTCTGTTTCAATAGATTTAATTAAATCATTAATTTCTATTAATGTCATTTCTTTTAACGAACTTATAATTTCTTCTTTAGTTAATTTTGCCATAATTATTTTCTCCTTAATTATATTATTGTGGTTTTTTTTCACCAATTGATTTTAAACCATATAGAAAATTACGAATTGGTCCTTGTAAGCAAGATAAAAACATAGAATATAAACCATTTCTTGATGGAATATTAGCAATTTGTGTTAATTGTTCTGGAAGAATAGTTTCTTTATCAAGTATTCCGTTTTTATAAACAACTTGTTTAAAATTATCCATTAATTTATGAATTTCCTTAAATGGAATAATTTCATCACCATGAGCAATGATGATAGCATTAGGTCCAGAAAGCTCAGCAAATGATGTTATGTTAGCAAGTTTAAATGCACGGTTGAAGATATTATTTTTTGCAACATACATTTTTGCATTATTTTTATGCAATTCACATCTTAATTCAGTAATAGTTTTTGCAGGAATTGTATGGTATTCAAAAGCAAGAATACTTTTTGCATCTTTAAAATCTTTAACTAATGCTTCAACTTCATTAATTTTTTCTTGGATTATTGCTTTCACAATTTTTTCCTTTCTTATTTGCAATAGCTTATAAAAAAACTTAACATAAGTTATGCCAAGTTCATATTTAGGATGTATAAAATTAATTTTATATAACCTCGGTAACATTATTAAAGTATTACATACTTGTTACTGTCTTTGGCATATTGCAAAAGTATTATACACATAAAAATTGAATATTTATAAGAAACAATTTTAATCTTTGTTAATCAGCAAAATTAAATAAAATAAATAATATATAATACTAAATAGCATTTTAGTGGATGCTTACCCAAGTCTGGTTGAAGGGACCGGTCTTGAAAACCGGAAGGTATCGAAAGATACGCAGGGGTTCGAATCCCTTAGCATCCGCCATACATCGCGGAGTAGAGCAGTCTGGTAGCTCGTCAGTCTCATAATCTGAAGGACGTTGGTTCAAATCCAACCTCCGCAACCAATGGTTCAGTGGTGTACCGGTTAACATGCCTCTCTGTCACAGAGGAGATTGCGGGTTCGATTCCCGTCTGGACCGCCATA